>JAGONM010000030.1:2172-46211 GCA_017993055.1 Armatimonadota bacterium | reverse complement strand
CCGACGTTGGCGACGATGATCATCGGCTTCAGAGTAAGGAAGTCGAAGCTGCGGATCATCTTGACCTCGTCGTTCGACAGGTCGAGTTCCTTGAGCGGCTTTTCGTTCTCGAGCTGGTCTCTGATCTTCTGCATCAGTTCCAGCTCCATCGTTTGCGGACTGCCGGGGATGATCTTCTTGCCGTGCAGGCCCTTCTCGATGCGCTCAATCCGCGTCTCGACCAGCGTGAGGTCGGCGAGCATCAGTTCGTCGTTCACCTTGCGGACGTCGCGCAGGGGATCGAGCCCGTTCTCGGGTGCGGGGTGAGAGGCGGTCTCGAACGCGCGTACGACGTGGATCAGCGCCTCGACGGCCCGGATGCCGGTGAAGAAGTCGGTGCCGAAACCTCTCTGCGTCTCCACCCCGATCGGCGCCGCGCCGTCTATGACCTCGATGTGCGCCGGGCTGACCTTCTTCGGCTTGCAGACCTGGACGATGTGGTCGAACCGCGCATCGGGTACGGTGATCGTCCCGATGTTAGCCTCCGACCGCTTGCCGCTGAACTCGGTGACGGGGGCCTCGCCGTGGGTGAGCGCGTTGAACAGGGTTGTCTTGCCGGTCGCCGGCAGCCCGATGATTCCTACCTTCACGTCAGTCTCCTAAGGGCGAAAACGCGGGCAACGACACTCTCCGCTGCCCGCGTACCTGCTGCTGATCTGCCCTGATTATATCAGATTCGGGGAGATGCTGCCCAGACACCGCGTTCCCGTGTGACCTGGGCCCTCGTCCTATTCCGCAGAATGGGGTACGATCAAGGCTAGATCATCTCTGAACGTGTTGATCCAGTAGCCGTGCCAGGGGTCAAGAGCTGTTGAGGCCGCATAATCGTCTTCGAGCCCCGCGTCATGCAAGCTTTGTGTCGAGCTGCTCCACCAGTACATGAGAGTGCTCAGCATTCCGTCGCCCCGAGCCTCTTCAACCGTTCGACTATACGTGCCGTCCGTGACCCGCACATCGCCGAAGCTTACTTGGTAGCTGAACGGGCACCCGATGATTCCCCACCCAGCCGATGGCAGACTGATGAGCGCGTCCCTATCGTCATTGTCGGTGATCGCTGAATAGGATATCTGATTCTCGTCCGTTTCGCAGATGTTCAGCCAGTAACCCGTGCCAATCAACAGATTGCCAAACTCGTCGGGGGTCCAGCTATCATAGGCAAACAGGCTCTGGACGGGGTTGTCCCAGCGGTACAGGTTCCCGCCGGCAATAGAGTCAGGGCACTCGTCGAACAGATCGGCGGGGTCAGGGTCCTCCGGAACCGCCGGCAGAGAGAGCAGGTTCCATGACATGTTGACCGGTCCATCCGGATCCGCGGACGTGACCATCGATGCCGTCGTTTCCGTGACGCTCGTCGCCAGGACCAGAGGGAAGAAGTCTCCGGTACCCGTCTGCGCTCGCAAGCTGCAGATGCCTTCGACAACAACCGGGTCGCCGACCGCCAGGCCCTGTGGCACCGAACTGGCGGACACCTCTACCCCGGCATAGTCGTCTGCGTCAACAACCGCGCTTCCGTCGTCGACGGTGACGGTGTTCGAGCCGATGCGGCTCACTGTTCCGATCAGGCTGACGAGCAGCCCTACGGTGTTGATACCATGCCCGCCGGTGACCCCGAGTTGACCGTAGCCCGTGCCCGATCCACCCTCCGGCAGGTAGTCGCCGCCGCCCGCTACCCCACAGGTAACCAGGAGCGGGTCGATCGTCGCAGTCGGCGTTGTGGTGGATAGCGATGTGGCGCTGATGTAGCGCTCTGAGTTGGTATCCGTGAGAATCGAACCGACGACGACGGACACCTCGTCGCCGACAGACAAGCCATGGTTTGCCTTGCTCACTCTGATCCCGAATAACCTGCGGTCGCGCTCTTCGAGGTAGAAGGTATCACTGTCTACCACATAGGTCACGATGCCGTTTACCAGGGTGACGCTGGTGCTGTCGGCACAGCGCTTGGGATTCTTATTGGCGGAGAACACCGAGTATACGCGGCTCACCACATCGCTTGCCAGGTAGCCGTCCGGCGGTGTGGCGTCGCGGTAGGTCCGGAAGTTGATCGTGCAGTCGTGGTCGATAGTCAGGCTTCCGTCGCCGTTCCCATCGAGTGCCACATATGGGGACGCAGGGGTCGGCGCCTTGGCGTCATAGTGCACGCGTGAGTTGCCCGGCAGGGAGAACTCCACATCGAACTCATCCTCGTACGTGCCGCTCGGGCTGTCATTCGTTCCCAGTGGCACGGGACATCTCGCATTGTTGTTGATGTTCAGGAAAGAGAAGCCGTAGATCTTCCACTTATGTCCGTCAGACTCACGAGTGAAACTGGGACCGCCCACATTGTACTCAGCCTCATCGGGCGTTTGAAACTTGATTGTCCGATAACTGGTCCCAGTGGCTG
This sequence comes from Armatimonadota bacterium, assembly GCA_017993055.1. Classification (NCBI taxonomy): domain Bacteria; kingdom Bacillati; phylum Armatimonadota; species Armatimonadota bacterium. The sequence goes on along the minus strand of JAGONM010000030.1, from coordinate 43,789 downwards.
CGTCCTCATACCAAGTATCATAGGCCAGCATCCACAGGCGCTCTTGCCCTTGTTCAGTCACCCATTTGTAGCCAAAGATCGGGAACGAGTGGCGTCCCGTCGTTTCCTGGTTCGCGGAGTTCAACATGACTGCTGTGGCGATGACTGGCCGACCAGCATCGATCTCATTCGCGATATCCTCCTCCGTCACACCATTGTCGTCGTTCTTGTAACCCTTAACCGTCCTGCTATAATAATCCGCGACGCTATCGAACTGCGTCTGATCTCCAGCCGTCCTAGTTGTACAGTGGTAGCCGGCAAAGCGTACTATATAGTCACTCAGCCCATATATAGCATCAATATATGCGTAGGGTGTACTGCTAGGATTTGTGTATGGATATCTGGGAGGAAGGAACCTCTTGATGGCCCCATCCAGCGCGCTGAAACTGATCATGGAGCTGCCGTCCACCTGGCCCCGAAAGCGTGAGATGTTCGTTCCCATGAAGTCCGCCACACAGTCGTCAGTCGTGTGCGGGGTCCATCTGGGGCCTATCGGCGGCGTATTACTGTAGTAAGGGTCCTCCGTGCTGTACTCCGCCACGTAGTAGTCGTCGACATGGCCGAACGTCTCCCGCCCGAGGACACCTTGCTCCGTGGCGCTGAGCGAGCAACGGGATGGGTACTTGTTCCTAGCATCACCGGACTTCAGGAAGATACCATTGTCGTTTGGGTAGTTGCCTGTCGGGCAAAGAGCATCACTATCGTCAGCGTTTCTGAACATGCATGGAAAGCCCGCATTGTCATAGTAGCCGACCAACATGGCCCCAGCGGTAGGAACGCACCCGTATGACCAGAAGAAGCGCGGAAATGCTGGCAGAACCCTGTAGCCAGCCGGTGGGCAAGTGATCACCGGGCTAGGCACGGCGGCCAACGCACGCGGCGCAATGCCCCCAGCCGCCGAGTCGATGATGTCGTCTTCTGCCAGCGCACCTGCTGACAGCACGACAACACAGATCACCAGAAAGAGGAGATCTCGCAGTGACCGTCCTCTGAGGAAAGCATGCTGCCGATCTCTCTTCTCATGCCGTGCGCATGCAATGGTGAGTCCATCGCTCATTTCCTGCCCCTCCTTCTCATCGACGCGGCGGAACCTGCTAACGACGAGAGCGCCAGGCCCAGACACACCAGTGAAGATGGCTCAGGGATGACATGTAACACCATGTGTGGTCCTCCCGGGTCAATACTGCTGCCTACGCCTGCAACGATAGCGGGGGTTGTGGAGCCAAACGAACTCAATATCCAGGCCTCGTATCCTTCCGGAGCCGACAGCATGTCGACGTAGGCGGAGTACTCAGCCCCATACGGTGCGCAGACGTCCTCACAAAAGAAGAGACGCTGTCCGAGGAAATCAGACAGATCTGCAACGGCATCATGGGGCTGTTCCAGCTTCCACATGCCATACCCGCCGTTAGTCGTAGGCATCGATACTGATGTCAGGTGAAGATCAACCCATCCTGCGGCCGCGGAGTAGGGCGCGAGTTCGGCTCTATCAAACACGATAACACTCTCGTACACCAGATCGGTTGCCGCATCATAGCCGAACTGAAGACTCTGAGGGTTGAGAAGAAGCTCATGCGGCACACCTGGCTCTCCCAGCCTGCTGTAGTTTTGTTGGCTGACAATGAGCGTCGCTGTGCTGACGACTGGAAGGTCGTAGGTTGCCGCAATTGCATCATGCGCGGCAGCCGCGAACGACAACATGGCACAACACACAATCATCGAGAATTTGCACATCTGTCGTAGATTCATTTGAGTCCTCCTGTTCGATGCGATGCCTAGCGCTGACTATCCAGGTATATATACCCAATCTCAGCGTTAGCCGAACACAGTGGCAGTGTCTACCTGTCAATATGACCAGTGAGCAGGCAATTTGTCAACCAAGCGAAGCATCGATATTCGATCTCAGCGTACTCCATTCTTCCCATTCCTTGACAAGCCCCAGGGTCTGCAATACAATGAGCTTCAACCGCCCGGCGCACGGGATCGGTAGTTCAGGAGGAGTCTACAATGAGCAACGCCCAAGCGGTCACCGCCGACAACTTCGAGAAGGAAGTGCTTCAGTCCGAGATTCCCGTACTCGTTGATTTCTGGGCCGAATGGTGCGGTCCCTGCAGAGCGCTCGCGCCTACCGTGGACGAAATCGCGGAGGAGAACGCCGGCAAGCTGAAAGTCGTCAAGCTGGACACCGACAAGGCGCCGTCGGTCGCCGCGAAGTACGGCATCATGAGCATCCCTACGCTCATCCTCTTCAAGAACGGCGACATCGTGGAGCAGTTGATCGGCATGATGCCCAAGGCCGGAATCATGGCCAAAATCTCGCCTCACCTCTAGGCTCCGGAAAACATTTGTTGACACGGCGGATTGCGTGAGGCTATAATCTTCGACGGTGGGCGTAATCTCCGACCCAGGTTCCCGACATGACGCGCAGGCCTTGCCTGCGCTCGCATCGGGCGACCCGCCGGCCCAACGCAAAGCGCCTGCCATAGCGTTCGGGACTAGCGGCGACAAGTCGGTACAGCACTAGGAGGATCCGTACACATGGCTGGTGTGACACTGAGGAACCTGACCAAGACTTTCAAGAACGTCGTGGCAGTGAATAACGTGAGCCTGGAAATAGAGGACAAGGAGTTTCTCGTCCTCGTCGGGCCTTCCGGGTGCGGAAAGACCACATGCCTCCGGATGGTGGCCGGCCTCGAGGAGGCCACCGGCGGCGAGATCCTGATCGGCGACCGCCTGGTGAACGATGTCTCCCCGAAGGACCGCGACATAGCCATGGTCTTCCAGAACTACGCGCTCTACCCTCATATGAGCGTCTTCGACAACATGGCGTTCGGCCTCAAGCTCCGCAAGTTTCCGAGGGAGGAGATCAAGCGCCGCGTGCAGGAAGCCGGCCAGCTTCTCGGCCTCGGCGATCTTCTCGACCGCAAGCCGAAGCAGCTCTCCGGCGGTCAGAGGCAGAGAGTCGCCCTCGGGCGGGCGATAGTCCGCGAGCCGAAGGTCTTCCTTATGGATGAGCCGCTCTCGAACCTCGACGCCAAGCTCCGCGTGCAGACGCGCGCCGAGCTGATCAAGCTCCACCGCCGCCTCGGCATCACTACGATCTACGTCACGCACGACCAGGTCGAGGCGATGACGATGGGCGATCGGATCGTGGTCATGCGCGACGGCCTGGTGCAGCAGGTTGACACGCCGCTCGGCCTCTACAACAAGCCGGTCAACATGTTCGTCGCGGGATTCATCGGCACGCCGTCCATGAACTTCCTCGACGCGACCCTGCAGAAGGAAGGCGACAGGTACGTCGTTGACGCCGGTTGCTTCAAAGTCATGATACCGAAGGACAAGGACGGCGCCCGGTTCGACTCCTACGTCGGCAAGCCGGTCGTCTTCGGCGTCCGGCCGGAGGACATGTTCGACAAGAACATCGCCTCGCTCGTGACCCCGACTGAAGAGAACACGGTCAAGGTGATGGTTGACGTCATCGAGCCCATGGGCTCCATCGTGACCATGTACCTGACCTGCGGCCCGCACTCGCTGGTCGCCACCATTGACGCCGACACGAAGGCGAAGGAACTCCAGGAGATGGACATTATCCTCGACATGGAGAAGACTCACCTCTTCGACAAGGAGACCGAGGAAGCGATCAGCTAGAGACTGCATGATTGCGGTCTTCCAACGTGCAGTGGCCGGCCTCCGCGCCGGCCACTTTCATTGATGCCCTATGGCCAGACTGCTCGTAACAGGCGGAAGCGGGATGCTCGGCAGCTACGCGGCGGCCCAGGCGGCCGCCGCGGGATGGGACGTGACCGCGACCTGCTCCGGTAACGCGGTCGAGCTGCCGGGCGTCCGAGTCGAGCGGCTCGACATCAGCGATTCCGTACAGGTGACGGACGCGGTCGGGCGCATCCGCCCGGATGTCATCATCCACACGGCGGCACAGGCGAAGCCGGACGTCTGCGAGGAGAACAAGCGCCTCGCCTGGGATACCAACGTCGTCGGGACCGACAACCTGGCCCGCGCCGCCGAATGCGTCTGCGCCCACTTCGTCCATGTCTCGACCGACCTCGTCTTCAGCGGAGAGCAGAACCCCTACTCCGAGGGCGACCACCTCAGCCCGCCGAACTACTACGGCCTGACCAAGGCCGCCGCCGAAGCCGCCGTCCTCGCCTCCGAGATCGAGACCGCGATCGTCCGCACCTCGATCATCTACGGCCCGCGGATCTTCCCGAACCTGAACTCGTTCTCGGACAGGATCGTCGAGTCGCTTCGGGCCGGGAAGCCGATGACCGCGTTCACCGATCAGCGACGATGCCCGATCCCCGCGTCTAACCTGGCGGAGGTTCTGTTGGAGATCGCCGAACGGAGGCTCACGGGAGTCTTCCACGCGGCATGCCCGGAGTCGTCCACCCGCTACGAGTTCGCAGTGAAGGTCGCCGCGACATTCGGCCTCGACGCGTCGCTTATCGTTCCCGCTACGATGGACCAGGCACCCTCCCCCGCCTACCGCCCGAACATCCTGATCCTCGACACATCCGCGACCCAGGCCCGTCTCTCCACCCGGCTGCTCGGTTTTGCGGAAGGTATTCTAACGCTCGTTCAACGAACGTCACTGTAGGGGCGAAGCATTGGCCCTTCGAATACCGCAAACTTGACTTGATAATCGCCAATGCTTCGCCCCTACAGCTACCATCTCACGGGACTAAGCCGCAGTCAGTAGCAGCGATTGTGCAGAACTTCAAATCCGTGTCAACGCGCCGGATCAACAGGGTAAACCGCAGCCCCGGTCGAACAGTGTGGCAGCGCAACTACTACGAGCACGTCATCCGGAGCGAGAAGTCCTTGAATGCTATCCGCCGGTACATCGAGGTCAACCCTACCGGCTGGCTGAGAGACCCTGAATACACCAGTCCGTAACACGGAGGGATACATGCGTACGATCACCGTACTGATCATCCTGATCGCCACCATAGCATCCGCCCAGGCTGCGTACCAGCCTACCTGGGAATCGCTCGACGCGCGGCCGATCCCGGGGTGGTATGACGACGCCAAGTTCGGCATCTTCATCCACTGGGGCGTCTACTCCGTCCCCGCGTGGGGGCCGAAGGGGCAGTACTCCGAGTGGTACTGGCAGCACATGCAGAACAAGAACGGCGAGACCTGGAAGTACCACCTCGAGAAGTACGGCGAGAAGTTCCAGTACCAGGACTTCGCCCCGCAGTTCAAGGCCGAGCTGTTCGACCCCGACCAGTGGGCGGACATCTTCGCCCGCTCCGGCGCGAAGTACATCGTTCTGACGTCCAAGCACCACGAGGGATTCGCTCTATGGCCGAGCGCCGAATCGTGGAACTGGAACAGCGTTGATATCGGCCCGCACCGCGACCTCTGCGGCGACCTCACCAAGTCGGTGAAGGCGCGCGGCATCAAGATGGGCTTCTACTACTCCATGTACGAGTGGTTCAACCCGATCTATCGCTCCGACGTGAAGCGCTACGTCGAACAGCACATGCTCCCGCAGATGAAGGACCTCGTGGCGCGGTACCAGCCGTCGCTCGTCTGGACCGACGGCGAGTGGGGTCATCCGAGCGCGACCTGGCGGAGCACCGAGTTCATCGCGTGGCTCTACAACGAGTCGGCCGTCAAGGACGAGGTCGTGATTGACGACCGCTGGGGGAGCGACACCCGCGGCAAGCACGGCGGATTCTACACCACCGAATACGGTCACGGCGGGAACAACCCGGCTCTCGCCACGCACAAGTGGGAGGAGTGCCGGGGCATGGGCGCATCGTTCGGCTACAACCGCAACGAGGACCTCGGCGACTATAAGTCGGCGGCCGAGATGATCCACATGCTTGTGGACCTCGTCAGCAGGGGCGGCAACCTGCTGCTCGACATCGGCCCGACCGCCGACGGGCGCATCCCGGTCATCATGGAGCAGCGGCTCATCGAGATCGGCGATTGGCTGAAGGTCAACGGCGAGGCGATCTACGGCACGAAGCCCTGGCGGGTCGCTTCGGAGGGCGACGTCTGGTATACTTCCAAAGACGGCGCGGTCTATGCCGTCATCAAGCGCTGGCCGGGCAAGGAACTGGTCCTGACCACGCCGAAGTCTTCGAAGAGCACGACGGTCACGATGCTCGGCATCGCCCAACCGCTGAAATGGAAGAGCAGGGACGGCAAACTCACCATCCAGGTCCCGCAGATGTCGGTGGACGAAGTGCCCTGCCGCCACGCTTATGCCTTCAAGCTCACCGGGGTGGACTGACAAGGAGAAAGCATGTACCAACCCAAATGGGAATCGCTCGACAAGCGGCCCGTGCCTCGCTGGGTAGACGACGCCAAGTTCGGCATCTTCATCCACTGGGGAGTCTATTCCGTCCCCGCCTGGGCGCCGACCGGCGGCGCGGCGGACAGCTATGCCGAGTGGTACTGGCACCACATGAACGATCCGAAGCATCCGACCCACAAGCGGCACCCGGAGGTCTACGGCGAGAAGTTCCGGTACCAGGACTTCGCCCCGCAGTTCAAGGCCGAGATGTTCGATCCCGACCGGTGGGCCGACCTCTTCGACCGGGCGGGCGCGAAGTACATCGTCCTTACCTCCAAGCACCACGACGCATTCTGCCTCTGGCCGAGCAGGCACAGTTGGAACTGGAACAGCGTTGACATCGGCCCTCATCGCGACATCTGCGGCGACCTGTCGGGGGCGGTCAAGGCGCGGGGCATCAAGATGGGCTTCTACTACTCGCTCTATGAGTGGTACAACCCCGATTACCTCCACGACCTCCCGCGGTACGTGGACGAGCACATGATCCCGCAGATGAAGGACCTCGTGACCCGGTACGAGCCTTCGCTCGTCTGGACCGACGGCGAGTGGGAGAAACCGAGCGAGGACTGGAAGAGCGTCGAGTTCCTCGCGTGGCTCTTCAATGAGTCGCCCGTGAAGGATGAGGTGGCGGTCAACGACCGGTGGGGCAAGGAGACTCGGAGCGCCCACGGCGGCTACTTCACCACCGAGTACGGCCAGATCCATCTCGGCGCGGATCTCACCCTCGCCGAGAACCGCAAGTGGGAGGAGTGCCGCGGCATCGGCGCGTCGTTCGGCTTCAACCGAAATGAGCGCCTGGAGGACTACAAGTCCGCGAAGGAACTGATCCACCTGCTGGTCGAGACGGTCAGCAATGGCGGCAACCTGCTCCTCGACATCGGTCCCGCCGCCGACGGCACGATCCCGGTCATCATGGAGGAGCGCCTCCTCCAGATCGGCGACTGGCTGAAGGTCAACGGCGAGGCGATCTACGGCACGAAGCAGTGGCGGGTCTCCTCGGAAGGAGACGTGTGCTACACGGCGAAGGACGGCGCGCTCTATGCGATCGTCAAGCGTTGGCCGGGCCAGGAACTCGTGCTCAGCGCCCCGAAGCCGTCGCCGAACGCGACCGTCGAGATGCTCGGCATGCCCGGCCCCCTCAAGTGGGGCGCCAGGGACGGCAAGATGGTCATCGTCGTCCCGCAGATCGCGCCTGATGAGCTTCCGCGCGAGCATGCGTACGTCTTCAAGCTGACCGGCGTGGAGTAGGGCGCCTGAACAATCCATCTCGCCGGCCGTCTTGGTGAGTAGCCGTACCCGAAGGAAGTGATACCATGAAAAGACACCTCAGACTCAGTCTCGCCGTCCTGATCGCCCTCTTGATCTGCATCCCCGCGCTCGTGCAGGGACAGCAGATTCCATCTGACGTGGAAGTCATCCGCGACGTGGAGTACGGCAAGGGCGGCGACGTATCCCTGAAGCTCGATATCGTGCGACCTAAGGCCCAGCCGAAGGATCCGATGCCGGTGGTAATCTTCATCCACGGCGGCGGATGGTCGGCCGGCGACAAGCAGGGCGGCATGCCGCACCTGATCCCGCTCGCACAGAAAGGCTATTTCTGCGCCACGATCAACTACCGGCTTACCGGCATTGCCCCGTTCCCCGCTCAGATCGAGGACTGCAAGTGCGCGATCCGCTGGATGCGCGCTCATGCGAAGCAGTACAACGCCGACCCGAAGCGCATCGGAGTGTGGGGCGGTTCGGCCGGGGGACACCTCGTCGCGCTGCTCGGCACTTCCGCCGGCCGAAGGGAACTGGAGGGAAGAGGCGGATGGGCCGGCTACTCCAGCCGCGTTCAGGCCGTCTGCGACTGGTTCGGCCCGACCGACTTCCTCTACTGGGCCGAGGAAGTGACCAAGAAGGGGATCGATATCGTGAAGCTGGAGAACGAGGTGGCCGGTGGAGTGATCTCCAAGCTGTTCGGCGGGCCGTTCTCCGAGAAGCGGGACGTTGCGAGGCAGGCCGGCCCGATCACCTATGTCTCGAAGGACGACCCGCCCTTTCTTATCATGCACGGCGACCAGGACCCGCTCGTCCCGTTGAGCCAGAGCCAGGTCTTCTACGACGCGCTCAAGAAGACCGGAGTCGACGCCACGCTGAAGGTATTGGAGGGCGCGGGCCACGGCTTCGGCCCGAAGTATGACGCGGACAAGACCGTCGCCGAGTTCTTCGACAAACACCTGCGAAAAGGGAGCAACCCGAAATGATCAAGCTGAATCTGTTTGTCTCCGTTCTGGCGGTCCTGCTTCTCGCGGTCGGCGCGCTGAAGGCGCAGGAAGCGGCAGACGAACCCGCGCCCAAGCCGGAGTGGCAGGTTCCGGACGGCATGGAACTCCTCCGGGATATCCAGTACGCGAGGGACGACCATCCCAAGCACAGGCTGGACATACTGCGCCTGAAGGACGCCCCGAAGGACCCGATGCCGGTACTGGTGTGGATTCACGGCGGCGGCTTCACGGGAGGCAGCAAGACGTCGGGCTACCCGCGCCTGATGCGCTTCGTCAAACGCGGATATCTCGGAGTCACGATAGACTACCGACTCGGCGGCGAGGTCGCCTTCCCGGAACACCTCCAGGACTGCAAGTGCGCCATCCGGTTCCTCCGCGCCCATGCGAAGGAGTACAATCTCGACCCGCGCCGCATCGGCGTGTGGGGCAGTTCGGCAGGGGGCAACCTCGTCGCGATGCTCGGCGTCACCGGCGGCATCAGGGAGTTCGAGGGCAAGAGCGGCTGGCCTGGGTACTCGAGCCGCGTTCAGGCCGTGCTGGAGTACTTCGGCATGACCGACTTCCTTGCGATCTACGAGCTGGCGAAGGCGGGGAAGTCCACGGAGCGCTTCCTGCCCATGGACGGGAACGAGTCTATCTCCCGCCTGCTCGGCGTGGAGAAGTACTTCGAGCACCCGGACCTGTGCAGAAAGGCCAGCCCGACAACCTACGCCTCGAAGGACGACGCGCCGTTCTACATATTCCACGGCGACCAGGACCCTCTGACGCCCGCGAGCCAGGGTGAGCTGCTAAACAAGGTCCTCAGAGCGGCGGGCGTCGAGTCGGACTTCTACCTCGTGAAGGGCGGCAGGCACGGGTGGCCCCCCCGCGCGGATGTGGACGACAAGGTGGACGCATTCCTGGACAAGCACCTGAAGCCGAAAACAGGCGTGAAGTAGGCCATCTCTCGATATGGTTTCCAGTGAAACCTGCTCGAGACTGGACGGTTCTGGCCTGGGGACACCCCCACCGTTCTCCTCGAGTAGCCCGCAGGGCATATCGAGAGGCTCGCCGAATGTACCGCAGACAGACCGATCTCAGAAACCGGTGAGCAATCATGCGAATACTCCATGCCGGGATACTCACCTGCCTCCTGGCGCCGAGCGTGTTCTGCGCCGGGCAGACCGACTATGTCCTGTGTTCCGATCCCGCTTCCGAGAAGGCGCACGGACTACGGGAGTCCGGCTCCAGGATCGAGCGGTGCGGCGGAAACATAGGCCTGCGGAGCGAGTTCTACCTCTGCCGGACGACGCCCGCGATCGTCCCCGAGCCGAAGAACCTGGCGCTGAATGTCGCCAAGGAGGGCTTTCCGCGCCCGGCCGCCAGCAGCACGTCCCCCGGCTATGACGTCTGGGGCCCGCTCGACGGCGGCGATGGGACGTGGACCAACGTCCACACCGACGAGAAGGAGTCCACTTGGGACCTCGACTTCGGTAAGCCCGTCGTCGTCGGCAAGGTGATGGTCAAGACCTGGGCGAGTTACCCTCTGAGCGACTTCGACCTGCTGTTCTGGGACGACAAGGCCGGCGGATGGCACGCCAACCCGCTCGCGGCCGTGCGGGGGAACAAGGGTCCGCTCATCACCCTTCCGGGACTCGGCGTCACCACCAGCAGGCTGCGGATGCGGTGCATCAACGGCCCGAAGCACCAGGCTATCTACCGCCGAATCCAGGAGTTCGAGGTCTATGCGCCGCCCGCGCCCGTCAAGCCCTTCAGACCGAGCGAGATCAGCTACCGGATGAAGGTCCCGGCGTCCGGCACGTGGACGCTCGAGGTCCAGGAGGTCAACGACGAGCGCCGCAACGGCGACCGCACCCGCTACCGCGTGCTGGTGGACGGCAAGTCGGTCTACCTGCGAGACTTCGCGGACGACGGCCCCGGCCTGATGACCTACTTCGTGGACATCCCCGCAACTGGCAAGTCGGCGGCCACGATCACACTCCGGGACACGTCCGGTTACGGGATGCGCATCCGGTCGCTTCGGGTATACGACGGTTTTGAGACCTACTGCGAGCAGAACCGCTTCATGCTTCCGATGGTCATCTGCCCGAGGTTCACACGCTTCGACGCCGCCAAGCACTCCGAGGAGATGGACCGCTGGATCGAGGTCTTCGAGCGGGCGGGCGCGCGCGACTCGATCGGGTTCGCGGTGGACTTCGCCTACCTCCAGAAGGGGCCGGAGCAGATGCAGGCGCTTGCCGACTCCATAGGCAAGCTCATCATCGAGAAGAACGTGCCCTTCGTCCCCGGCTACCCTACGACATGGTCGTTCACGCCGCTCCGGACCCCCGACGGCAAGGGGAAGACTTTGGGCGCGATCGAGTACCAGCAGATCGCCTGGAGCAAGTTCGACGAGTATCACGATCCCGGCCTGAAGGAGTACATGGACTCCTGCAAGCCCGGCTGGTACGACGTCCACTACGGCCTCACCACGCCGAACCACTGGGCGAGCACCCCCTGGCTCACCATGAACGACCCTGTGCTGAACGAGGCGCGCTCCAAAGGCATCGCCGACGCCATCAGGAAGCTCAATCCCTGGCTCATGGCGATGGAGCAGGCGGGGATGGGCGGCAACCTCCTCGGCATGATCGGCGAGGACGAGCCGGTCTACTGGACGAAGATCGTGGACGTCTTCGAGGACGGCTACGGCCGCGTGAATAACGGCGTGCCCCGCCTCGATATGCTCGTGGACTTCAACTGGGGGGTTATCCGGGACGCCGCGAAGGACGGGGTGAACCTCGATCCGTCCGACGGCCTCGACGCGCGGGAGAAGATGTGGCTGCACCTCAATCCCACGCATTTCAACCGCATGATCTCGAACACTATGCGAGAGAACCTCCGCAAGGAGGCGATCGTCGTCGAGGGCGACCGTATCGAGTTCCCGAAGGACGACCGCGCGGCGAGCAACTACGTCTACTGGGTCGGCGGCAAGGGCTACCCGCTCGACGACCGGTTCCACCCGATCTGGGAGCAGGCGGTCTACCCCGAGGCCGGGGTCGGGCTCGGCGGCGATCCGTCGGACTACCTTCGCGCCCGGGAGATTGGGCGGGCGGCGTGTTCCGACTACGAGAGCCACGGCGACGACAACGCCTACAGGTTCATCCCGAACCTCTGCGGCATGTACGAGAACGGCTGCCGATTCTCTCACCATACGAACCAGGGCGAGCCTGAGAGCTGGGCGCCGATAGCCCGGATGCTCGCGCACCCGACACCGGAGATGGTTCGCAGGCGCATGGAGAGCCTGCTGATCTCCTGGCGCAGGGATACCATCAACCTGATCGAGGAGATGAAGGGCACGGGCCGCCCCGACCTGCTCCGAAACGCCCGGAAGCTCCTCGACGAGGGACGATACCGCGACGCCTACGAGGAGGCGCTCAAGGCGAAGGCGATCGCGCTCCCGGCGAACTACCGGATCAAGGGCTCCGGCACGCTCTGGCCCTACGACATCTCGATCACCGGCTCGTCGGTCGAGGCCGCGTTGCGCGGGGCAGGCAAGGACTTCGCGGTTGACATCCGGTCCGCCGGGGCATTCACCCTGACCGCGAAGGGTCTCCCGCCGGGCGCGCGGCTCGTCCTCCGCGAGACCGGTTTCACCGAAGGCGCCACCTTCCGCGCCGACTCGACCGGGGCGATCAGGGTCGAGGTTTCCGCGGGGAGCTACACGCTCGAGACCAGGAGGTAACACGATGCGGTATTCGATGTTCTCACTCATGTTAGCCGCGATCATCGTCTCGGGATGCAAGCCGCCGGCGGCGCCGGTACAGAAGCCGCCTGCTCCCGCGCCGGTCGTAGACGCCGGGCAGAGCTGGAAGGACTTCACCGCCGTCGCGCGCCTGAAGTGCGAGTCCGACCCCGGATGCACGCTCGACTACGAGAAACTGCACGAGTACGAGGGGCACTACTACGGGGCGATGATCATCGGCTACAAGGACAGCGAGTACTACCTGAACCTGTATCGTTTCGACCCCAAGGAGGTGAAGTGGGTTGACAGCCCGCGGAGCACGTCGGACGTCGGCTACGAGGATGTGGACGTGCCGGCATCCTCCGACCGGTGGGGCGTCCCCCGCGAGGTGATCCAGGGCTGGATTGACGAGGCGGACAAGACGGTGAAGGAGGTCTACTCGAAGCGGTCCTCGACCTGAAGGACGAGGCGAGGCGCACCTCAAGCAGGCTGAAGCGAGCTTCCTTCCGATCTGTGACACTACGAGCCTGCTTCAGCTCGCTTTGCACCCGACTTGCCTAAGGATTCTATTCCCAGGCTTCGGTCCTAGACGGTGAGCGCTCTTTCTTGTTGGAAGTGTGACATCGTGCTCGCGATCGCTGGACAGTGCACCAGGGTAGCAGATGCTTCGATCATGTGAATCAGGAGCAGACACCTGCGGGGCCATCTGCAGGATTGAGGGAGCAAGAGTATGGGGTATAATATTGAGGGCGGAATGTATACTGGCGGCGGAACGAGTATACTTTTCGAGAGTGCACATTGTCCTACTTGCGCCAATCCGCTCAACACCGGCCGATCGGAGTAACCTTTGAGGCCCATTCAAGATACCCTGCTAGGAGCTTATGCTGTGCGCCGACCATTGGTAATTCTAGTGGGTATGGTATCTGCACTAGTGTTATCGTTGCTCGCTGGCTGCGGCAGCCACTCCGGCGGATCGGTGACGGGTAGCGCATCCATATCTGTTGCCTGGCCCGAACCCTCAGGACCTATACCGGAAGCCGCTCTGAGCGTGAGAATCGAGATCAGGAGCGGTGCACAGGTGATCGCAAGCGCCGTCTTAGATCGTCTGGAAGACGAAGACGAGTCCACGGTGAGTTTCGAAGACCTGCCCCCGGGTAACCTGGCTGCGGTTGCGACTGCCTATGGACAGCCCGGAGCTGTCGGGACGCCGGTTGCCAGTTGTACGGAGCCGTTCGCGCTACAAGCTGGGCAGCACAAGAGCCTGAGTCTTGCCGTGTGGACCGATGTGGAGCCCGTAACCACCGGCGTTGCAGCCGCTGGGACTGAGCCGGATATCACGTCGGCATTCGATGACGGAGGCGTATTCATCGGCTGGAACGATTTTGTGGGCATCAGGTCCTCTGATATCGTCGAGTACCATGTCTGGCGCGACGTTTACGGCAACTATATTCAATCAGACGGAGATTCTACACTTGCATGCCCGGTTCTTGTGCCTGACGTAGTTACTGCTGTTCCGTACAGTGGCGGCATAGGCCATTTTGACCATCATTCCATTGACGATACCGCAACGCGGTTGGATTACACCTGGTACTGCTTCGGAACTGACGGCGAACTGGCACAGTGCACTCAGGAAACCATGCCTGGCATCACCGTGGGCAAGACTCACCACTACTGGATCTCCGCGGTGTATCGCGTCATAAGCTCGACTGACGGCAGAGTGGTTTACAGGGAGACCACTCCCGTCTACCTCGGAAGCGCTACTTATGTCTCTCCTCCGGCATGCCGCAGCGCGGTTCCCGCAGCAGGTCCGCCTCTCATTAGCGTCACATTTAACTGGGAGTTGTCTCAGGGCGCGGACCGCTACCGTGTCGAAGTATCAACAAGTGACCAGTTCATTCGCGCTAAGACTGTCTGCGTTGACGTAGATCGTAGTGCGAGCCAACTGACGGTTGACTTGAGCAACTGTTCGGAACTGGGGGGTGTTGCGGACGGTCAGAGGTTGTTCTGGCGCGTGGGCGCCAAGAACAGCAATGACAGCCCAGGTCCGCTTCCGTCAGGTACTGGCAGTTCCGTGGCGAAGACTGGAGCTAAGAACACTAGGTACATATACTCCACTGAGCCAGGCCAGTTCACCGTGGGTGAGGACTCAGATGATCCGGGCGGTGGCGACCCTCCACCGCCTCCTGACATATGAACCGACATAGGTGCTATTCGCATTGGCGATGAAGCAGATGTTCAAATCTATCGTCCCCAGCAGCGGGTTGCGTTGGGTTCGCAAGATCAGGCGTCAGATAGAATGCCTTTCCCTTCGCGGCGGGGAGTTCCAGTGTCCGATCTGCGATCGTCGGTTTCGACGGTTCGCACCCCAACGAGTTGTGCAATCCGATCGCTCTGTTGTCCGCCTGGGTGCTCGGTGTCCCGGATGTGGGGCGCTAGAACGGCATAGGCTCGTTTGGCTCTACCTGAGGACGTGTACCCCACTTTTCGAGAACCAGTTGAGCTTACTGCATATTGCCCCCGAACAGTGCTTCTCCGACCATCTGAGGCTGATCCCGGACCTCACCTATCTAGCGGGCGACCTGGCAGAGAAGCCTGCGATAGACTTCCGGATGGATCTGTGCGACATACCGATGCAGACTGAGCACCTTGACGGCATCCTGTGCCTGCACGTGCTCGAACATATTCCCGATGACGCTAAGGCGATGTCGGAGATGTATCGGGTGCTAAAGAACGGCGGATGGGCCGTGGTGATGGTCCCCACGGACGGACAGCGGACAATCGAGGCTCTGGACGCATACACGCCAGCGCAGCGGATCAGGCTTTTCGGGCAGGCCGATCACGTCCGGCAGTACGGAAGCGATATCCTCGAGCGGCTCTCAAGAGTCGGTTTTGAGGTCGCCGTCATTAGGCCGGAGCAGTGGCTGGATGCAACGACCATAAGGACCTACGGACTGTCAGGCGAGATAATACACCGCTGCACCAAGCGGTCCTCGACCTGAAGGACGAGGCGAGGCGCACGTCAAGCAGGCTGAAGCAAGCCGAGAGACAGCAGTACAGTAAGCCTGCTTCAGCTCGCTTTGCACCTGACTTGCCTGGGGATTCCATTCCCAGGTTCACGCACCGCAGAGGGCCAGGAGATCCGCGACGTCCGCCGTCGCCAGGCACTCGACGGTGTCCGCCGCTCCGTAGTAGAGCTTCACCTCGCCCGAGTCATCCAGCACCATCCCGCCGGGGAAGATCACATTGGTTCGGAAACCCTCCTCTACCTCATACGGCGTCTCCGGCGCGAGGAGCGGCTCCTTGTACAGCCCTATCACCTTCGACGGGTCGTCCAGCTCGAGCAGCATAATCCCCGCCGTGTAGCGCTTTCTCCACACCGGCTCCCAGCCGTTCTTCCCGCGCGAAGGATCGGCGTCCACCGCATGGAACGACGTCAGCCACCCCTTCGGCGTCTTGACCGGCGGCGCGGCGGGCCCGGTCTTCGTGTTGGCGAACGGCACGTCCTCGACCGCCAGCAGGAGGTTCGAGTTGCCCCAGTACTTCAGGTCGGCCGAGTCGGAGATCCACGTGTCGAAGCGCTCCCCACCCCGGCTGTAGACCGGGAACGGGCGCTCGAGCCGGACGTACATCCCACCGATCTTCTCGGGGAAGAGCACCATGTTGCGGTTGTCCGGCACGGACATCGAGATGATCTCGAACTTGTCGAAGTCGTCGGTCACCGCGATCCCGCCACGGACGCCGTGCCGGGTGTCCACCGCGAAGCACATGTAGACGCGGCCGTCCATCACCGTGAGTCGCGGATCGTATGCCCGGCTGATCTCAGCGTCCTGCAGTTCCCAGCAGGGTGTGGGGGACACCTCCCACTCGATGCCGTCGCCGCTGAACGCGAGCCCGAGGTTCGTCCCCTCGAACCGGTGAGGCTGGAACTCGCCGTAGTCGTTGCGGAAGACCATGACGTACCGGCCCTGGTACTTCGTCACTCCCGCATTGAAGATCAGGTTCGCCTTGTATGGGATATCCTTGCGGGAGAGCACGGGGTTGCCGGGATACCGCTTCATCACCGGGCTCGATTTCAGTTCGCCGATCAACGGTTCGGGCATGGGGTTCCTCCTGGGATGATGCTGACTCCAATGATGCCCCGGTTAGCGCCCAAAGTCAAGGGCGCGCCCCGCCCCGGTATTTATACCAGTTGACGGTCACTCCTGCCGATGATAGAGTGTGGTACCGTGCCCGCCGGCACGGCGGAGGTTGACCGTGAAACTGACCAGAATCATCGTTCTCGCGGGGCTGATCGGCCCGCTCCTCGCGGCGCCGGCATCGGCGGCCGTGATCGCCCCCGGGGTTGAGTACACCGTATACAACCTGCCGCACCCGAATGTGGCGTACGTCGTGAAGATGGATCTCTCCTACCCGGAGTACAAGCTCAAGCTCGGGTTCCCCCAGAAGAAGCGGAACTACACGTCCCGAGAGGTCGTCACGACGATCGCTGGCCGGTACGACTCCCCGCCGTCGCACGACGTCCTTGCGGCCGTGAACGGCAGTTTCTTCGGCACGGGCATAGACGTGACCGGCATCCTGGTGAACTCCAACGGCTACATCCAGCTTGCGAGCGGCTCGTGGGAAACATATATGTTCACCGACGCCCGCTGGTCGCGCATCGAGCGGAACATGAGCTCGAGCGGCAACAAGGTCACATTCGCCAACGGCTCGACCCTGGCGGTGGACAAGATTGACTACGCCCGCGCCGACGAGCAGCTCGTGTGCTACACGGTTGACTGGGACACCTACACTCGCACGACCACGGAGGGCACCGAGGTAGTCCTCGCCAACGTCTCTTACCCGATGCGGCCCGACAAGGAAGTCGCCGGGACCGTGACTGCCGTCCGCACGGGCGCCCAGTCGCTGAGCAACGCGATCCCGGCCGGCGGGCTGGTGCTCTCGGCGCACGGGGCGAAGGCGGCGGCGCTCGCGGCGAACGTCTCGGTCGGAGACCGGGTGCGCGTCTTCCTCGACATCAACTCGAACATGTACAACAACGCCCGCTTCGGCATCACCGGCGCGGGATGGATACTCGCGAACGGCGCGGCGAACACCTCGACCTGGAGCAACTGGTCGGACTCGTTCAAGGCGCGCAACCCGCGGACGCTCATCGGCTGGAACGCGACTCACCTGTTCCTCGTGGCGGTTGACGGCAGATCGGCTGTCAGCGTCGGGATGACATTCCAGGAGATGGCGGACTTCATGCTCAGCATCGGGGCGACCGACGCGATCAACCTCGACGGCGGCGGCTCGACGACGATGGTCGTTGACGGCACGGTGAGGAATGTACCGTCGGACGGCTCGCAGAGGGCGGTCGGCAACGCGGTTCTGCTCGTCAAGCAGGACACGGCTTCGACCCTCCCGCTGCAGGACAGCTTCCCGTCGTCCGGGCGCGTTCTGCCGTGGGACGACAAGTTCTGCTACAACGCCGTCTCCGCCTTCTCGCCGACCGCACCCGGAGGCGACGGGTACGCCATCACCGTGAAGGACCCCTCAGGCGGCGCCGAGGTCGTGCACGTCGGCGATCTCGCGGACAGGGACTACGCCGTCGAGGCGGACGTCTACTGCCAGTACCGATCGGACGTCTCGGCGAACGGGTACGAGAGGTACGGCATAATCGCGCGCGACAACGGCAACTTCGCATTCACGCTGACCTCGTTCGGCGGGGGCAACTGCTACCTGATGACCTACGACACGAACAACGGCCGCGTCCGCGCGGGGAAGGTCGTCAACGGCGCGCTGACCGACTTCCTGGCGAGCGCGCCTCTCTACTATACGTCGTCGGCCTGGCGGAAGATGCGGATCGAGTGCGTCGGCCGGAACATCCGCTACTACCTCGGGGGGAATCTGATCGCCAACGTTCTCGATTCGAGCTTCTCGAACGGCTTCGCGGGGATCGGCTTCCACGAGTTCTTCACCACCAACTCCAACATGCTCGGCACGCGCGCGGACAACTTCAGGGTCACGGCCGTGCCCGCCGCGCCGACGGTTTCGCAGGTCAAGGAGAGCCAGATCGGCGCGACGGTCTACCTGCAGGACGCGACGGTGACAGCCGCGTTCTCCGGCGCCTCGATGTTCTACGTCAGGGACGGCTCGATGGGGATCGGCGTTCTGAGGAACTCCGCCGTGCCCGCGATGCCGGCGGTCGGCGGAAGGATCGCGATCATCGGGCAGACGGCCTATGCCCCGGCGCCATACGACAAGGAGGTAGTCATCGTGCCGGCGCAGGTGATGTCGCTCGGCGGGACAGGGAATGCCTCCCCGGCGGCGATGAACAACCGCGCGTCCGGCGGAGGTCCGTTCGGCCGGCAGCCGGGGGTCGCTGACGACGTGACGCTCGATCCTCCGTTGATGTCGGCCAACCTGAACGGCATCGGGTCGCTGGTGACTGTCTGGGGGAGGAAGACCTCGGGCGGCGGGCCGGGCCAGCGGGTCTGCTGGATAGACGACGGCTCCGCCCTGAACGACGGCTCCGCGCGGGGGATCAAGGTGGACTTCTCCGAGGTCGGCGCGGACCTTCCGGCGAGCGCGTCGGGGCACTACAGGGTCACCGGAATCATGCGCTGCGGGACGTCCGCCGGCCCGGAGGCGCTCCCCGTGCGCGTCCTCTGGCCCCGCGCGGCGGCGGACATCTCGCCCTGAAAAGGAAACGGGCCGCCCCGATCTCTCGGAGCAGCCCGCGACGGAGGTAAGTAAGGGACACGCCTGATTCTATTGTCGGCGACCTGTCAGGCTTACTTAACCGCACAAATACCGGGTTTTCCCGCGATTTCGCCCCCGCCGATCCCCATTGACCGCTCTCGGAGGCATTGACCCGCGACCTCGAACTCTGCTATAATCTCTTCAGTTGATGCCGCCCGCCGAAAGAGCTTCCCGCGCGCCCGGCGGCCGCTCGCGGACCAAGGAGAATCTGACCCCGTATGGCTGCTGACGATCAGGAACCGAATATCAATCCCGAGAACGACGACGTCAAGTACGACGCCGACCAGTTGACCGTCCTGAAGGGCCTGGAGGCCGTGCGCCTGAGGCCTGCCATGTACATCGGGTCAACCGGCCCGAGGGGCCTCCATCATCTCTTCTATGAAGTCGTTGACAACTCCATAGACGAGGTGTTGGCCGGCTACGCGACCGAGATCAACTGCACCCTTCACAAGGACAACAGCCTCTCCGTGCGCGACAACGGGCGCGGCATCCCGGTGGACATCCACTCCGAGCAGGGCGTATCCGGCGTCGAGGTCGCGATGACGATCCTCCACGCGGGCGGCAAGTTCGGCGACGGCGGGTACAAGGTCTCCGGCGGCCTGCACGGGGTCGGCGTGTCAGCGGTGAACGCCCTCGCCGAGTGGTGCCACGTCGAGGTGTGCCGCGACGGGGCGTGCTGGGAGCAGGACTATGAGCGCGGAGAACCGAAGGCGCCGCTGAAGAAGATCGGCAAGGCGAAGAACACCGGCACGTACACCCGGTGGCTCGCAGACCACGAGATTTTCGGCGAGATCGTGTACCACCAGGAACTTCTGGTCCAGAGGATACGCGAGCTTGCCTACCTCAACAAGGAAGTCAGGATCACCTTCACCCTCGAGGAGACCGGCGAGACCCAGGAGTTCCAGTACAAGACGGGCATCGCCGCGTTCGTGGAGCATCTGAACCGCAACAAGGACCCGATCCACAAGGTCGTCTACTTCTCCCGCCAGCGCGAGGACAACGACGTCGAGATAGCCCTCCAGTACAACGACGGCTACCAGGAGAACATCCTCTCGTTCGCCAACAACATCAACACGACCGAGGGCGGCGTCCACCTATCCGGCTTCAAGACCGCGCTGACCCGCGTGATAAACAACTACGGGCGCAAGAGCGGGATGCTCAAGGAGAAGGACAGCAACTTCATGGGCGACGACGTCCGCGAAGGCCTGACCGCGGTCATCTCCGTCAAGCTGCTCAACCCTCAGTTCGAGGGGCAGACGAAGACGAAGCTGGGGAACAGCGAGCTCGAAGGCATCGTGAACTCGATCGTCGGCGAGGGCCTCGGCGAGTTCCTCGAAGAGAACCCGGCGATCGCAAAGCGCATCCTGGACAAGGCGCTCACGGCGTGCCGCGCGCGCGAGGCCGCCCGGAAGGCCGCCGACCTCGTCAAGAGGCAGAGCGCGCTCGAGAACTCGTCGCTGCCGGGCAAGCTGGCGGACTGCTCGGAGCGCGACGCGTCGAAGTGCGAGATCTACCTCGTAGAGGGCGACTCCGCGGGCGGCTCGGCGAAGCAGGGCCGCGACCGGCGCTACCAGGCCGTGCTCCCGCTCAGGGGCAAGATCCTGAACGTAGAGAAGGCGCGGCTCGACAAGGCGCTCGAGAACGCGGAGATCAGGGCGCTCATCACCGCTCTCGGCACGGGCATCGCCAAGGGCGCGATGTCGGAGAACGACGAGGACGAGGACACCGCCGGGCTGTTCGATGCGGTCGGCGAAGAGGAGACCGCGGTCGAGCCCGGTGACGCCGCCGGCGCCGAGGACGATGCGGAGATCGAGGCCGGGGACGACGGCGATGACGAAGAGGCCGATGCCGAGACCGAGGCGGACGTCCACGTCGGCAACGGGAAAAACGGGAACGGCAAGAACGGTAAGAACGGCAACGGGAACGGCAAGGACAGCGGGTACAAGTTCGACCTGAGCAAGCTCCGGTACGATCGGGTCATAATCATGACCGACGCCGACGTTGACGGCGACCACATCTGCACGCTGCTGCTGACGTTCTTCTTCCGCTACATGAGGCCGCTCGTCGAGACCGGCCACATATACATCGCACGGCCGCCGCTCTACCGCGTCAGCGCGGGCAAGGACCAGCAGTTCTACGCGCGGACGGACAAGGAACTCGACGAGATACTCAAGGGCATCAAGGTCAAGAAGGACATCAAGGTCCAGCGCTTCAAGGGTCTCGGCGAGATGAACGCCGACCAGCTATTCGACACTACGATGAACCCGGAGCACCGGACGATCGCGCAGGTGGCGATGGAGGACGCGATCCTGGCGGACGAGGTTTTCACGTGCCTGATGGGCGACAAGGTCGAGCCGCGCAGGGAGTTCATCGAGGCCCACGCGAAGGAAGTCGCGGACGTGGACTGGCATTACTAACCCACCCTGTTCCTCTTTGACACCCCCTATGCATGAAGGCGTCAGCGTTCGAGACCTGAAGTGCGAGTACCTGGTCAATCCCCTGGGCGTTGATGTCGCGCATCCTCGCCTTAGCTGGACCCTCGAGTCCGCCGAACGGGGCGTGGTCCAGACCGCCTTTCAGATACTGGTATCGGGAAGCGAGGATGCCCTAGCTCGCGGCGAAGGCGATCTCTGGGACAGCGGCAGGATCGAGTCCGACCGGTCCATCCACGTCGCGTATGCGGGCAACCCCCTGAAATCCGGCCTCAGGTGCTTCTGGAAGGTCCGGGTCTGGGACGGCCGCGGAGACCCCTCCGGGTGGAGCGCCCCTGCCTCATGGACGATGGGCCTTCTCGACGCAGCGGACTGGAAGGCCTCGTGGATCGGCCTCGACGGCGGCGAGAACCCCGACTGCCTGGCCGATGCACGGTGGATATGGTCCCCCGACGAATCCGCGCAGGTCGCGGAGACCTCCGGCAAGACCCGCTGCTTCCGACGAACCGTTGAAATAGCCAACGTGAGCGAGATAAGCGGTGCCCGCCTCACGATCGGCGCGCAGAGCAAGTTCTCGGTCTCAGTCAACGGCGAGCAGGTCGCGGAATGGGCGCGGACGATCTTCGCACCGCTCTCCGAGGTGGACGTCGAGAGATACCTGAAGCCCGGAACGAATACCGTCGCGGTGGCGGCTTCAGTGAGCGACGATGCGGATCGTCCGTCAGGACTCATCTGCGCGCTGACCGCCGAGTTCGACTCCGGCGAGCCGCTGGCGATCACCTCCGACGCGAACTGGAGAGCTTGGCCGAGCGAGACCGACGGGTGGGAAGAACAGGGATTCGACGACTCCGGCTGGCTGAGCGCCCAGGAGCTCGGCAGGAACGGCACACCCCCGTTTCCGACGGTCCCCGGGGACGACTACCGCCGGCTGCCCGCGCGCATGCTCCGCCGGGAGTTCGATGCGCGCGGAGCGGTAAGGCGCGCCACGGCCTATATGTGCGGACTCGGGCTCTCCGAGTTGTATGTCAACGGCGCCAGGATCGGCGATCACGTCCTCTCGCCGGGCCTCACCGACTACAACAAGCGCGCGCTCTACGTTACGTACGACGTCACGGAGAACCTCCGGGCCGGCGTCAACGCACTCGGGGTTATCCTGGGCAACGGAAGATACTTCGCGCCGCGCCGCAGCGCGCCCACGAACACGGTCAACTACGGCTATCCCAAGCTCCTCCTGCAGTTGGAGATCGAGTATCACGACGGCTCGACCGAGACCGTCCTGAGCGACGAGTCGTGGAAGCTGACCGACGAGGGCCCTATCCGCGCGAACAGCGAGTACGACGGCGAGATCTACGACGCTCGCAGGGAGATGGACGGCTGGAGCGAGCCGGGTTTCCGGGACTCGGACTGGCAGGCCGCCGCGATGGTTGATGCGCCGGCGGGCGCGCTGAGTTCCGAGATGTCCGAGCCGATCCGGGTGATGGACACGCTGCGCCCCATAGCGATCACCAGTCCCAGGCCCGGGGTCCACATCTTCGACATGGGGCAGAACATGGTCGGGTGGTGCCGCCTGCGGGTCGAGGGGCCGGCGGGAACCAGGGTCTGCATGAAGCATTCCGAGACGCTCAGGCCCGACGGCACGCTCTACCTCGACAACCTCCGATCGGCAAAAGTCACCGACGTCTACACCCTGAAAGGCGGAGGCGTCGAGGCCTATGAACCGAGGTTCACGTATCACGGCTTCAGGTACGTCGAGGTAACGGGGTTCCCGGGCGCTCCCGATCTCTCCGCGATCGAGGGGTTAGTAGTGCACGATGCCCTGGAGAGAACAGGCGAGTTCTCGTGCTCGCACCCTCTCCTCAACCGGATCTACCGCAACATCTACTGGGGAGTTAGAGGGAACTACCGAAGCATTCCCACGGACTGCCCGCAGAGAGACGAGCGTCAGGGCTGGTTCGGAGATCGGGCGCAGGTGTCGAAGGGCGAGATGTACATGTTCGACACCGCCGCGCTCTACGCGAAGTGGATCAGGGACATGGAAGACTCCCAGCACGCGGACGGCAGCCTCCCGGATCTCGCGCCCGCTTACTGGCCTTTCTACACGAACAGCGTCACCTTTCCGACCGCCGCGCTCGTCATTCCGGGGCATCTCTACCATGTGTACGGCGATCTTAGAATACTGGAGACCCACTACGCCTGCATGAGAGCTTGGGTCGAAAAGACGATCCCGAACCTGGCCGACTTCATACTGCCCGACGATACGTACGGGGATTGGTGCGTGCCGCCCGAATCGCCGGAGATGATCCACGCGGCTGATCCGAACCGCGTGACCGACCGGAGACTGGTCTCAACAGCCTACTTCTACCAAGACCTCCGCCTGATCGCCCGCTACGCTCTGCTCCTGGGCAGGACCGACGACGCAACCGCATACAGCGATCTGGCCGACCGCATGAAGACGGCGTTCAACGCCAGGTTCTTCGATCCCGCGGCCGGCGTCTACGACAATGGCACTCAGACATCGAGCGTCCTCCCGCTGGCGTACGGCCTGGTCCCGGACGATCAGAAAGAGCGGGTCGTCGCCAACCTGGTCGAGAACATACTGGTCAAGAGCGACTGCCACATCGGCACGGGCATGATCGGATGCCAGTGGCTCATGCGGGTGCTGTCGGACAACGGGAGGCCTGATGTCGCCTACAAGCTGGCCGTGCAGACGAGCTACCCGAGTTGGGGTTACATGGTGGAGCAGGGAGCGACGACCGTCTGGGAACTGTGGAACGGAGACCGGGGCGACCCCTTGATGAACTCCGGCAACCATGTGATGCAGATCGGGGACCTCCTCACGTGGCTGCACGAGTATGTCGCCGGCATAGCTCCGGACGAGGACTGCCCGGGGTTCAAGCACACGATCATGCGCCCCCGGGCCGGCTGCCTGACTTCAGCGAAGGCACATCACGAGTCCATGTACGGCAGGATCGCGAGCGACTGGAGCATCAAGGACGGGACCTTCGAGTGGCGCGTCGAGGTGCCGCCGAATACGACGGCCACGGTACATGTCCCCTCAGATGACCACGAGAGCATCCTCGAGAGCGGCAGGCCCGTGGAAGACGCTGTTGGCGTGGAGTTCCTGCGGACGGAGGACGGCCGGGCGGTCTTGAGAGTGGGATCGGGCCGGTACGTGTTCTCGGCGCGGTCGGGATGACCTCACCGATCCGAGACCTTATCAGGTGCGGGCCGCAGTCTAGTCGGCCTGGATGACTTCCGCCTTGAGCGCCCCCATCGTCTTCACCATGTCGAACATCGAGGTCGCCTCGCCCTCCGCGAGCTTGATGTGCGTCGCGTCCACGAAGTCCGTCGTCAGCGTCGCGTCTAGCGGCACCCATTCGCCCACGAAGCTCTCCGCCCACGCGTGGTAGTAGAACCGCCCCTCGAAGTAGACCAGGCCGGAGACCATCTTGGTCGGGATGCCGGCGGCCCTCGCGAGCGCCGCATAGAGCACCGCGTAGTCCCGGCAGACGCCCGTCTTCCCGTGAAGCACGTCCACCGCCGAGCGCATGATCCCGATGTCCGCCTTGGACTTCATGTTGATGTTGACCCACGCGCGGATCATCCCGGCGGCCAGGTAGGCGTTCGTCTCGTCGCCGACGATCGCCTTCGCCTTCGCCTTGATCTCCTCGTTGCCGGACTGGATGTACGGCGTCGCCTTCAGGTACTCTGCGAGCTTCCTGTCCTTTATCGGGCGGTTGGGCGCCTTGTCGAGGTCGAAGTCCGTCGCCGCGATCTTGAACTCGCCGACCGGAGGCTCGCCCGGCGTGTAGGTCGCCTGCTGGCGTTTGTCGGAGATGGCGAGTTTCTCGTCCGCCAGTCCCACCAGCCGGATAGTCATGTCCCTGACGTACCTGGGGCTGATGATCTCCCGGTCGGTCGGCGCGGAGGTGGCGACGGCCAGATCCTCCGGCGGCAGGTAGGAATTGTCGAACTTGAGGGCCTTCTCGCGCGGCTCGCGGATCATGTTCAGCCCCAGGATCGCGGACACCTTGAGGACTCCGCCTTTCTCGTCGAGCCAGCACTTCATCTCGCCGAGCGAGGTCATGTTGCGGAGCAGGAGCGCTTCGTGCGAGACGCCGTCTACCTCGATCGTCTCCTTCCGCACCACTTCCGTGAAGACGTCCTCCAGCGCGAGAGCGGCCGGGTTGAAATACTCGTATGCGAACTTCTCGCCGATCTCGAGCCGGCGCGTCGCGGGGAGGAACATCAGGTCGCCGACCAGCGTGCTTCCCTCCGGGATCGGGATGATCTTGTTCGTCTTGGTGCCCTCGGAGTAGACGGTAGCGACGATTCTCTCCGCCTCAAATGCGGCCTCGATCTTCGTCACGGAGCCGCCGGAGCGCATCTCGAAGGTCTCGGCCAGAGGCTGGAACTGCTCGTTCAGGTGAATCCGCGTCAGAAGCTCCTGCTCGACCATCATCCCGAGGGCGAGGATGCGCGTGAAGATCCTGCTGTCGCATCGGTAGCCGGGTTTCTCCTTGTACGTCTCCTTGTCGGCGAGGAGTTGGACGTAGCCGATCTTCGACTCGCCGCGGTAGATGCCGAGCCAGGTGTCGCTGGGGAAATCCTGCGCGGAAACGGGAATGCTCAGACCGATGACGCCGGATAGTCCCATGATCAGTGTGATGCCGAGGATCCGAAAAGTCTTCGCGGATGCAGGCATGTCGTACCTCCGATTTCGGTAGTGACTTTGCGCTCAAGCATAGATACGTTTCTCGCGGGCGAATGTTCGGCTTCCGCCGCCGTTCGGTCGGACAATGCGCCACGATGAGCGGCCGCCCGGTCACCCTGAACCGCCGCCCCATCACCCTGAACTCGATTCAGGGTCCATCCGCCTTCTGGATGCTGAACCGAGTTCAGCATGACAGCGTTGAGGCGCGCCTGTCCGTGGATGGAGAGACGGCCTCCTAGTGCCCGCGCGCCACGTGCATGCGGTTGACGGCCCGTTTCATGGCCGCTTCGGCTCGCGCCAGATCGAGGTCTTCGGCCTCCAGGGTCGAGAGACGCTGCCGAGCGCGGTCCGCGGCCTCCCTGGCGCGCTCGACGTCTATCTCCTCTTCCTTCTCGGCGGTGTCCGCCAGTATGCGGACCGTGTTCGCGGCGACCTCCATGAACCCGCCGGAGACCGCCATGCGGTGCAGCGACCCGTCCGCATCGCGGATGTCCACCTCGCCGATGGTGAGTTCGACCATGAGCGGGGCGTGGTTCGCCAGGATGCCGAGCGATCCCTGCGCGCCGGGCGCGATCACGGAAACGGCGTCCTGCTGAAGGACTATCCGCTCCGGCGTGACTATCTCGAGTTTGAACGTCTTATCAGGCATGGTCTTCTCGCGCCGCTCCTAACCTCCCCCACCCCCTCCTTGATAAGGAGGGGAGCCTCGCAGGCTGTCCCCTTGCCGGCCGTGCTGTCCTCCTTATCAAGGGCGACCGGCC
Source organism: Armatimonadota bacterium (assembly GCA_017993055.1). NCBI lineage: Bacteria > Bacillati > Armatimonadota > Armatimonadota bacterium. Next base: position 16,792 of record JAGONM010000030.1, on the reverse strand, counting down.
TCCGGGCCGAGGGGGTTCCGGCTACCACCTACACCGCCGCCTTCATCTGCTCCGCCTTCTCGACGGCCTCCTCGATTGCCCCGACCATGTAGAACGCCTGCTCCGGCAGATCGTCGTGCTTGCCCTCGACGACCTCCCTGAAGCTGCGGATGGTATCCTTGAGCGGCACGTACCGCCCCTCGATGCCGGTGAACTGCTCCGCGACGAAGTTCGGCTGGGAGAGGAAGAGCTGTATCTTGCGCGCGCGGGCGACGACCAGCTTGTCCTCATCGGAAAGCTCGTCTATGCCCAGGATCGCGATGATGTCCTGAAGCTCGCGGTACCTCTGAAGGGTCGTCTGCACCTGCCGCGCGACGTCATAGTGCTCTTCGCCGACGACGCGCGGGTCGAGGATGCGCGATGTCGAGACGAGCGGGTCAACCGCCGGGTAGATGCCCATCTCGACGATGCGGCGCTCCAGGTATGTCGTCGCGTCGAGGTGGGAGAAGGTCGTCGCCGGCGCGGGGTCCGTCGGGTCGTCCGCCGGAACGTATATCGCCTGGATCGAGGTGATCGAACCCTTGACGGTGGATGTGATCCGCTCCTGGAGGGCGCCCATCTCGGTCCCGAGGGTCGGCTGATACCCTACTGCGGAGGGCATCCTTCCCAGGAGGGCCGATACCTCGGAGCCGGCCTGGACGAACCGGAAGATGTTGTCAATGAAGAGCAGGACGTCCTGCCCCTGCTCGTCCCGGAAGTACTCCGCCATGCAGAGCGCCGATAGCGCAACCCTGAGGCGAGCGCCGGGCGGCTCGTTCATCTGGCCGAACACCATGGTCGTCTTGGCGATGACTCCGCTCTCGTTCATCTCGAGCCATAGGTCGTTGCCCTCGCGGGTGCGCTCCCCCACCCCGGCGAACACCGAGACGCCGCCGTGCTCCGTGGCGATGTTGCGGATCATCTCCTGGATGAGGACGGTCTTCCCGACGCCGGCGCCTCCGAAGAGCCCGATCTTGCCGCCCTTCGAGTACGGGCAGAGCAGGTCTATGACCTTGAGGCCGGTCTCGAGCTGTTCCTGGCTGGTGCTCTGCTCCTCGAGCGGCGGCGAGGGCCGGTGTATCGGGTAGCGCTGCTTGACTTCGACGGGGCCGCGGTTGTCAATCGTCTCGCCGAGGAGGTTGAACATCCGCCCGAGGGTCTCGTTCCCCACGGGGACGGTGATCGGGCCGCCCGTGTCAACGGCCTTCATGCCGCGCACGAGGCCGTCCGTGCCGGCCATCGCGATACACCGAACGACGTCGTTGCCGAGCATCTGGGCGACCTCAGTCGTGAGGTCTATGCCCCTGTCCTCGTCAACGATCTTGACCGCATTGAGTATCCCGGGCAGCGCGTCCGCCGGGAACCTGCAGTCCACGACGGGCCCGACTACCTCGACTATGTGTCCTTCTGCCATGTCTTCCTCCATCAGGTTGCGGACTGCGGATTGCAGCCGCCACCCTGAACTCACGCCGTCACCCTCAACTCGATTCAGGGTCCACCCGGGCCTGGATGCTGAATCAACTTCAGCATGACGCCTCCCGGGTTACTCGCCATCCATCACTTCAGCGCTTCCGCGCCGCTGACGATCTCTATCAGTTCCCTCGTGATCGCGGCCTGGCGCGCCCGGTTGTAGTCGAGCGTCAGGCGCTCGATCATCTCGTGCGCGTTGTCGGTCGCAGTGCTCATCGCGGTCATGCGGGCGCCGTGCTCGCTCGCGAGCGCCTCGAGCATCGCGCGGTACACGGCCACATCCGCGTACCTGGGCAGCAGGTCTCCGAGCAGAACCGCCGGCTCCGGCTCGAAGATATATCCGACATCCGCCGCGGAGTTCTCAGCGGGCACGTCGGCCCGGCCCATCAGCGCGGCCAGCGTGCCGGCCTGATGCATGACTCCGGGCGGCTCGACCGGCAGGAACTGCTCGTCGGTCACCCGCTGGCTGATCGCGCTGTGGAATCGCGTGTACACCATGCGCGCGAGGTCAATCTCTCCCGCCTCGAACATGGACCGCATCAGCCGGCTGATCTGCCTGGCGTCGTTGATGTCTATCTCGGACGAGGGCATCTGGTAGTCGGCGGCGACGTTGTAGCCCTGTTTCGACAAGACCGCCCTGCCCTTCTTGCCCAGGGCGATGATCTTCACATTCTCCCTGCCGTGCGGCGCGGCGATCTCCATCACCTTGCGGATGACGTTCGTGTTGTAGCTGCCCGCCATGCCCCGGTCGGACGTGATGACCAGTATCCCCAGGTTGACAGGCTCTCGAACTTCGAGGAGCGGGTGGCTGACCTCGGCGTCACGGCTTGCGAGCGCGAGGTGGCCCATGACGAGCGCCATCTCCTCGGCGTAAGGCCGCGCCGCCTTCGCGCGAGACTCCGCCTTCTGGAGGCGCGCCGCCGCCACCATCTTGAGCGCCTTGGTTATCTCCTGTATGTTCCGGACGGTGCGTATCCTCCGCCGGACGTCGCGCATTGTAGCCATGAGAACCTCGATACCGGATACCGGTCACTGCCCGCCGGCATCCCGCATCCTCCCCCTGAACTCCTCTATCGCCTTCTTGAGCTTGCCTTCGGTCTCTTCACTGAGGGCGCCTGTGTTCTTGATGTCGCGGCCCAGCTCGGGATGATCGCTGTTGACGAACCGCAGGAACTCGCGCTCGAACTCCGCCACCCGCGCAACCGGTATACCGTCGAGGTAGCCGGAATTGCCGACGTAGAGCGCCATCACCTGCTGTTCGACGGGCATCGGCTCGAACTGCGGCTGCTTGAGCGCCTCCGTGATCCGCGACCCCCGCGTCAACTGCGACTGTGTAGCCTTGTCCAGATCAGTCGCGAACTGCGCGAAGGCGAGCACCTCGCGGTACCGTGCCAGGTCAATCCTCAGCCTCCCCGCGACCTGCTTCATCGCCTTGATCTGCGCGTTGCCCCCCACCCTGGACACGGAGACGCCGACGTTGATCGCAGGCCGGACGCCCGCGTAGAACAGGTCGGTCTCTAGGAAGATCTGCCCGTCGGTGATCGAGATGACGTTCGTGGGGATGTACGCAGAGATGTCGCCGGCCTGCGTCTCGATGACCGGGATCGCGGTGAGCGAACCGCCGCCGAGTTCGTCGTTGAGCTTCGCCGCGCGCTCGAGCAGCCTCGCGTGCAGGTAGAAGACGTCGCCCGGATATGCCTCGCGGCCGGGAGGACGCCTGAGCAGCAGGGAGACCTGGCGGTAGGCCTGGGCGTGCTTCGAGAGGTCATCGTAGAAGACGACTGCGTGCCCGCCCGTGTCGCGCAGTTCCTCGCCCATCGCGCACCCGGCGTAAGGAGCCAGGTACTGGAGCGAAGCGGGATCGCTGGCCGTCGCGCTGACGATGGTCGTGTACTCCATCGCGCCATGGTCCTCGAGCGTCTTGACGACCTGCGCTATGGTGGAAAGCTTCTGCCCGACGGCGACGTAGATGCAGTGGACGCCTGCATCCTTCTGATTGATGATGGTGTCGAGTATGATGGCGGTCTTGCCGGTCTGCCGATCCCCGATGATCAGCTCTCTCTGCCCGCGCCCTATGGGGATCATGCTGTCAATCGCCTTGAGGCCGGTCTGCAGCGGCTCCTTGACGGGCTGGCGCTCGACGACTCCCGGTGCGCGCGCCTCGATGTTGCGAAACTTGTCCGTCACTATCGGGCCCTTGCCGTCGAGCGGCTGTCCCAGCGAATTGACGACCCGCCCGCTCAGCGCGCCGCCGACGGGCACGGATACGATCCGGCCGGTGCGCTTTGCGGTGTCGCCCTCCTTGATCTCGACGTCCGAGCCGAGGATGATGCAGCCGACGTTGTCCTCCTCGAGGTTGAATACCATCCCGAACACGCCGCTCGAGAACTCGATCAGTTCGCCGGCCATCGCGTCGCGGAGACCGTAGAGGCGCGCGATGCCGTCGCCGACCTCCAATACGGTCCCGACCCCGACTTCCTGCAGCTCATTCTCGTATGACGAGAGCTCGCGCTCGATTATGGATGTGACCTCTTCAGGCCTCAGCTTGTTTGACATGACTTCTCACTCCGATTCCTGAGTCCGCTCGTTCTTCGTCCTGAGCCCCCGCGCGTCATCCTGAGCCCCGGAACTTCATCCTGAACCCTGGGACGTCATCCTGAACTTGATTCAGGATCCATGGATGCCGGATCGAGTCCGGCATGACGGCGACGCGGGCGCGCTCCGCCCCCTACCCCAGCATCTTCTCTCTCAGCGACGCGAGATACCCGCGCACGCTTCCGTCAACCACCGTGTCGCCGATCCGCACGGCGACGCCCCCGATGATATCCGGGTCCACCCGGACGACCAGCTCGGTCTGCTTGCCCGTGAACCCGTCCAGACCCGCCTTGAGCGCCGCGATCTGATCTTCCTCGAGCGGAACGGCGCTGGTGACGGACACCGAGACCAGCCCGCGGTGCTCGTTCGCCAGGCGGACGTACTCCTGCTCGACATCGGGCAGAACCGCCTCACGGCGCTTCTCGACGACCAGGAGGAGAAACCTCAGTGTGACATCCTGGACTCTGCCGCCGAAGACCTCTGAGACGATTGCCTTCTTGCGCGCCGGCGGGATCAGCGGATGATTGAGCGCCTCGGCCAGGCGCGGCATCGTCTGCAGCGAATGACCGATCAGCCCGAGATCGCTCTCCACATTGTCTATGACGTCTATGCCATCGGCGCTTTTCGCGACGCCGAAGAGCGCTCCTGCATACCTACGGGCCAGGGTCGTCATCCTCATGGCTTCGCGCTCCCGAGTTTGTCTATGAAGTCATTGACAAGCCGGCGGTGCCTGTCCTCGTCGAGCGACTCGCCGATGATCTTCCCGGCGGCCGCCAGGGAGATGTCCACGGTCTGCGCGCGCATCTCGGCGAGGATCTTCTGACGCTCTCGCGCGAGATCTTCCTCCCCCCGCCGGAGAGTCTCCTCCGCGCGGGCGCGCGCCTCCGCGATCATCTCGTCCTTGACGGACTGAGCCTCCGCAACCGCCGCCTGAATCCTGGCGCGGTCCTCGGCCTGTATCTCGGCCAGGCGCGCCTCGACTTCGGCCCTGATCCGCTCGGCCTGCCCGCGTTCCTCGGCGGCCTTGTCATAGGCGGCCTTGAGCTCGGCCTCGCGGGCCTTGAGCAGGGCCATCACGGGCTTGAACAGGTACTTGGCGAGCAGAATCCAGAGAAGGATAAAGCCCGTGACCTGAGCCGCCATGATCCTCGGCTCGATATGCAACGCATGCAGCAGATCCTGCATAGACGAACCTCCGTATCCGCGCGAAGCCCCGCCGGGAAAACTCGAAGCTCGAAACAGATCACAGATCGGAGAAAGGCAAGCTCCAAAACGGCACAGCTGTTTGCCGTCTTGCCCCTGTCCGTCATTCGGTATTGTTTCGAATGTCGTGCTTCGAGTCTGGCGGCCTACTAGCGCATCAGAACCCTCAGCACCGATTCCGTCTCGGGCAGTCTCTGCGAAAGCAGGTAGAAGACCACGAACGAGAATATCACCAGAGACTCGATGAACGCGAGGCTGAGGATCATCGCGGTCTGCAGCTTCCCGGCGGCCTCGGGCTGGCGGGCCATACCCTCCAGCGCCGAACTGGCGGCCTTCCCCTGCCCCAGCGCGGCCGACAAAACGGCGATGGGAAGGCCTAGACCGGCGGCAATGGCCAGTGCAGCAAAGTAGATCATGAGCGTTTCTCCCTTCTAGTGTCCATGCTCCTCGTCGGAGATGGCTATGGCTATGTATATGGCAGTCAGCAGCGCGAACACCAGCGCCTGCACGAAGGATATGAATACGGCGAACACCAGCATCGGGAACTGAGTCGGGATCGCCAGCAGGTACGGCACGAACACGAACGTCATCCCGGCGAAGACTACGAGGATGATCTCCTTGCCAAACACGTTGCCGTAGAGCCTGACCGCTAGAGATATCGGCCGCGCGATCTCGCCGATGATGTGGATAGGAAGCATCAGGGGCGCGAGCCACAGCGGCTCGCCCGCGAGGTGCTTCAGGTACTTGAACGCCCCGACCCTCCGGACGCCGTAGTAGTTGTACATGACGAACACCACGACGGCGATCGCGAGGGTGAAGCTCAGGTTGCTAGTCGGCGAGTGCATGCCGGGCACGAGGCCGATCAGGTTCATCGCGAGTATGTATATGAAAACGGTGCCGATGAGCGGCGTGTATTTCTCACCCTCCGGCCCTATGATGCCGACGGTGAAGTTGTTCAGCGCGGAGACGACCAGTTCCAGCAGGTTCTGCGCCCTCGAAGGCTCGTGCAAGTCGAGCCGCCGCGTCGCCAGCACCGCCAGGACGACCAGTACCAGCGCGATGCCGCACGACGTGATGAGCAGTATGCCCGTGCTTACGGTCTCTTCTTCCACTTCAGCTTTCCGCGCCTTCTTCTCGAGCGAGACCGGCGCGGGCTCCCCTCCGCGCCCCGAGCCGCCCCGCGAACACCGTTCCTGCCACGATTCCGACCTGCACCAGCACGACTCCGCCGCACAGCGCGAGCAGGTCTATCCTCTCCCACCCGGCGAGCGCGATGAGAGCCGCGCCCAGCAGTGGACATTTCACCAGACCGAGCTTCCAGAGCGCGCGCATCGGCTTCCTCGCACCCGGTACGAAGGCCCGCCTCACGACCAGATCCAATCCCCCGAGCAGGCCGAGAGCGATCGCCGCGCCGAACGTGAGGCTGAGCGCGATCCACGGCCGCCCAATCGCGAGACAGACCACCGCCGCCCCGGCCCACGCGAGGACCGCCGATTTGTAGACTCCCCGCATCGAATCCCGATCGTCCATCAGTCCCCCGACAGGCCCTTGACCATGCGGTACATCTCGATAAACCCGGCGGCGGCGCCGATGAACGTGAAGATCAGCGTCAGCCACGGGTAAGTGCCGAACACCCGGTCGAGCCACCGCCCGAGCAGGAGGCCGATCAGGACGGAGACGACGATCACGATCCCGACCGCGCTGGCGGTGCCGAGATCCTTCATATAACGCCTGTCGTCATCGCGCATGGCGGCCTCACCATCGGTCAGCCGGAAAACAACAGCGCCCACACCTGTGAGCGCCGGTCAACCTCACTGCAGCGGATGAAAACGATTGCATTTGCGCGCTCGTTCGCGGAAACTATACCACACAGCCGCGAAGAACGTCAACGGCGGAGAGGCCCCGGGGGGGCAGAACCCCCTCGGCCCGGAGGCCGGTCCACCTTGGCAAGGGGGACAGCGGAAGAGCTCCCCTCCTTGACAAGGAGGGGGTCGGGAGAGGTTCCGCAGGCCGGGGGGGCAGAACCCCTCGGCCCGGAGGCCGGTTCCCCTTTTCAGGGGGGACTGCGGAAGAGCTCCCCTCCTTGACAAGGAGGGGGTCGGGGGAGGTTCCGCAGGCCGGGGGGGGCAGAACCCCCTCGGCCCGGAGGCCGGTCCCCCTTGGCAAGGCGGACTGCGGACTCGTCACCCTGAACTCGATTCAGGGTCCATGCGGCGGGGGAGTGCATACCGGTAGCTACCACAGTCACGTAGGACGCCCCACAGCCCGATAATCATGGCGTCGGTGTAGGGTGCGTTTGAGTTCAGTGGGCGGAGACCGTCTCTCGTTATGCTTTCCAGATAAACCGACTCGAGACTGGACGGTTGGGGCCTGTTAACCCTGGCAGACCGCCCAGCCGATCTCTTCGAGTGGCCGCTCCGGCGGCATATCGAGAGGCTAACCCACTCCGCGGAAGCGCACCCGCCGGTGGAAGATCCATTGACAATCGGACGGCGAACTGCTACATTGGTGGAGGCGAGAAAATCCTCAAAGTTTTTTCGTCCGGCCCTAAAGATCGGTGAACGCCCGCCGATAATGGAACTGACAGCACGAATAGATCGAAAAAGGCAAACTCTTCGAAAGGAGAGGACGCAAAGCCGAGGGTCTAAGCCCGAGAGGGTATGACAGCCTGGCTGCCGTCTTCAGAAGCCTTGGGAGAGTCGGCCTTTTTTGTTTGCCGACCGTCCCGGGCAGAGAGGGGCGGATAAATGCAGATTTCAGCATCCGAAGTAGCCAGGCTTCTCGCGAAGCAGCAGGTCAAGACTCGCAAGACAGGCGAGCCCGACCTGAAGTTCAAGGAGATCACGCTCGACGAGCTTCCCGAGTCGAAGGTAGTCGAACCGACCGCGGCCGAGATAAAGATGGTCGCGAAGGTCGTGGACGCGGCGCCGGACGTCCGCGAGGAAGTCGTGATGAAGCTCAAGGAGCGCGTCGAGAAGGGCGACTACAAGGTCAGCGGCGAGGAGATCGCCGACATGATGGTCCGCCGGATGCAGGCGGACAGCATAAAGTAAGCTGACCGCTCGAGAAACCCAGATTCGTTCGGGGCCGTTCCGCGTCTCATGCGGGGCGGCCCCTTGTCTATGACGTGTCCGCCTCGTCGGGGCGCCCCACCCTGCCCCGCATTCGCGCCCGCGGCGGATGAAGGAAATCCCCACCCGTCCGCCGAACCTGCCTCTGAGCCCGCACCGGTGTCAATGGCGTCATAGACAGCCCGAGGGATAAATGGACACAGAAACCGTTCGAGATGAGACGGAGGACGAGACTCCCCAGCCCGTGCAGATACTGTCCGTCGTTGACCTGAACCTCGACAGGATACGCCTTAACCCGAATCAGCCGCGCAAGTCCTTCGACGACGACAAGCTCGACGAACTGGCCGAGTCCATCCGGCAGAACGGCATCCTCCAGCCGGTTCTCGTGAGGCCGGTGGACGGCGAATCGTTCGAGCTGGTAGCCGGTGAGCGGCGGTTCCGCGCGGCGGTGCAGGCCGGCCTGCGGAGCATCCCGGCGGTTTCGCGCGTCCTGAACGACCGCGAGACGCTTGAACTCGCTCTCGTCGAGAACCTCCAGCGCGAGGACATAAGCCCCCTCGAATGCGCGGAGGCCTACCGGCGGCTGCTCGACGAGTTCGGCCTGACGCAGGACCAGGTGGCCGAGCGCGTCGGGAAGAGCCGCTCCGCAGTGGCGAACACCCTGCGCCTCCTGAACCTGCCCCTCCCGATCATGGAGAGCCTGGAGCGCGATGAGATAACCGAGGGCCACGCGCGGGCCTTGCTCTCGATAACCGACCCCGACCTGCAGCTGGATGCGTGGGAGCGGATCGTGAAACAGGGGCTCAGCGTACGCGAGGCCGAGCGGCTGTCACGCGTGTCAGGCCCTTCAAGGATGTCAAAGACAGGCGGCGTTTCACGTGAAACGCGTCATAGACGTCCGGACCCGAACCTCGCGGACGTCGAGGAAAAACTGCGCCGCTACCTGGGGACGAAGGTTTCGATATCGCGCCGCGGCGACAAGGGCAGCATAGACATCGAGTTCTACGACGACGAAGATCTGATGCGCATCATTGACCTGCTGGCATTCGGGTGCTGAATCGTCGGACACATCCGGCCTGCGGACGGCCGCGACACACTATGACAAGGTGGACACAGGCATGAGTGACATCGTATACGATCTGCCGATCAGAGAAGTGGCGGAGATGCTCGACAAGAGCGACCGCCAGGTGCGCCGATACGTCAAGGAGAAGAAGCTGCCTGCCCGGGCCGTCAGGATCGAGGGCCATGTGAGGCTGATGTTCAACTCGGACGACGTGCGGGCGTTCAGGCAGCGCTTCAACGAGGAAGGAATCCTCACCTCGGAGGAAATGTCACCCGAGGAAGGCGTCATCATTGACGCCCAACTGATCGATCGGCCGCGCGAGGGGAGCGAATCGGAGGACGAGACCGTCATTGACGCCTATGACGTACCGGACTCCGGCGCCGTCAAGTATGTCATAGACGTGTTGAAGGAACAGATCAGCGAGCTGAGGGATGAGAACCGGCGACTGCACCGCGAGGTCGAGGAACGCGCCGGGCTGATAGGCTTCTGGCAGGGCAGGGCGGAGATTCTGCAGGAAGAGGTGAAGGCCCTGATGCCGATCCCCAAGCCCGAAGACGAGAAGATGCCCTGGTATCGGCGGGTATTCGGTCGGCGGCGCGGTGACGGCTAGGACACGCGGGACATGACATAGACGCCAACGACGGCATGGACAACCATGACGGGGTGGTGCGCTGAACGAGGGTAGGCAAACATGCGTTCTGATTCTAGGGACATCCGGCGGATGGTCAAGGATGCCGTCGCCGGGGCGAAGGTCACGGACCTGCACACGCATCTGTACTCGCCGGAGTTCGGGCCGCTGATGCTCTGGGGGATTGACGAGACGCTCACGTACCATTACCTCATCGCGGAGGCGTTCCGGCGGCTCGACATGCCGTATGACGACTTCTGGGAGCTCGGGAAGCAGGATCAGGCCGACCTGATTTGGCGCGTCCTCTTCCTGGCGCATTCGCCGATCAGCGAGGCGTGCCGGGGCGTGCTCACCATGCTCCAGGGCCTCGGGCTCGACGCCTCCGTCCGCGATCTGAACGCCCACCGGGAGTTCTTCCACCGACAAAATCCAGTCAAGCATGTCAATCATGTCTTAGACATCGCCGGGGTCGAGTCGGTGGTGATGACCAACGACCCGTTAGACGATACGGAGCGTCCGCTGTGGCTCGGCGGCGTCAAAGTCAACCCGCGCTTCAAGGCCGCGCTCCGGGTAGACGTCATGCTCAACCTCTGGGGGACCGCCTGCCCGAAGCTGGCGGGGTGGGGGTATGACGTCCGGGCCGACCTGAGCGGCAGCACGATGGGAGAGGTCCGGCGGTTCCTCGCGGAGTGGATCGAGCGGATGGACGCCCTCTACATGGCGGTCTCGCTCCCGCCGGATTTCGACTACCCGCAGGAGACGACCCGCGGGCGGCTGATAGACGAGTGCGTCATCCCGGTGGCGCGGGAGAAGGGCATCCCGTTTGCGCTGATGATCGGCGTCCGGCGGCAGATCAACCCGAACCTGCGCATGGCGGGCGACGGCATGAGCCTCGCGAGCGTCGAGGCCGTCGAGCGGCTATGCGACGCCAACCAGGACGTGAAGTTCATGGTCACGATGCTCGCGCGGGAGAACCAGCACGCGCTCTGCGTCGCGGCCCGGAAGCTGCGAAACCTGATGATCTTCGGATGCTGGTGGTTTCTGAACAACCCGAGCCTGATCGAGGAGATCACTCGAATGCGGCTCGAGATGCTGGGCCTGAGCGTCGTCCCGCAGCACTCGGACGCGCGGATAATGGAGCAGTTGATCTACAAGTGGAAGCATTCCCGCGAAGTCATCGGCGACGTGCTCGCGGAGAAGTACGCCGACCTGGCCGCGACGGGGTGGGGCGTCACCGAGGAGGAGATCGGGCGCGACGTGGCCGACCTCTTCGGCGGCAACTTCTGGAAGTTCATAGGGAGAGAATCGTAGGCGGACGGCCGCCGTGCCGTTCGATGGTCGTAGGACTGGAACCGCCTGGTCCTGAGTGCGTCCTCCGGGACGTGTATCGAAGGACGGTCAGATACAGCCGGAGGTTGTGTTCCAAGAACGCCCTTCGATACACGCTCCAGAGAGCGCACTCAGGGCTGACGGTGTTAGTTGCGATACCACTGAACGCGACAGCGGGCGTTCACTACAGTCTCGAAGGGAAGAAGAACATGTTCAAGATGCTCATGATCGCGGCGGCGCTGTCGTGCCTACTCGGCGCGGCGGTTGCGGGAGAGGGTGAGAGGAACGACGTGCCGACGAAGGTGACGATTGACAAGCACAATCGGTTCCTGCTGAACGGGAAGCCGTGGTTCCCGATCTTCTTCTCGCCGAAGGCCCCGCCGCTCCGGGCGAAGGACCCGTCAGGCCGCGATGCACTGGCCGTCATCCAGGAGGGTGGGGTGGACGTCTTCCGGCTGAACATGGAAGGCATCAACGACCCGACCTGCCGGCAGTATCTCGACTGGGCCGCCGAGAACCATATGTACACCTTCTTCTTCATCAAGGAGTACACCGAGTTCACCCCAAAGGCGCCGGAACGGCCGGAGATGCTGCGCCAGGTCATTGAGAAGTACAAGCGCCATCCCGCCGTCGCCTTCTGGAAGAACATAGACGAGCCGGCGTGGGGCGGGGCGGACCCAAAGGGCATGATCGAGGCGTACAAGGAGATCAAGAAGCTCGACACCGACCACCCGGTCTGGACGGCGCACGCTCCGCGAAACACGATCGAAGTCCTGAGGGAGTACTACGATGCCTGCGACATGTCGGGGCTCGATATCTACCCGATATCCGTCCCGAAGGGCAAGCACTCGCACCTACCGAACAAGGAGATAAGCGTCGTGGGCGACTACGCCCGGTGGATCAACAAGGCCGTCTACGGCAAGAAACCTTTCATCATGATCCTGCAGGTCTGCTGGAGCGGCGCGACTCCGCCGAAGAACGAGCTCGTCATGCCGACCTTCCACCAGGAGCGGTTCATGGCGTACCAGGCGATCATCAACGGATCGAGCGGGCTGTCGTTCTTCGGGATGAGCGTCGCGCTGCAGGGCAAGGATGCGGAGTACGGCTACAACTGGACCTTCTGGAATGAGGTGATGGCCCCGCTGCTGAAGGAGGTCAACCGGAACAGCGAGCTCTACCCGGCGCTTGTGAAGCCCGATTCGAATATTCCGCTGAAGGCATCCGGCGCGCCGGACGTAGAGTTCTGCGCGCGGGAGGTGGGCGACCGGCTCTACATAATGGCGTGCAAGCGCGAGGGGGCCAAGGCCGACATCACCTTCAAGGGCAAGCCGCTCACGGGCGAGATCGAGGTTCTGTACGAGAACCGCACGGTCAAGGCGAAGAACGGCTCGTTCACCGATTCCTTCGGCCCCAACGACGTGCATGTGTACAAGATACGAATCAAGTGAGCACAGAGGGGGGAGTAAACTCGAAATTCGAAGCTCGAAGCACGAAACAATAAGGCAATAACGGAAAAGGGCAGATCCGGAATCCCTTTGTGCCTTTCCCATTTCTGAATTGCCTTCTTGTTTCGAATTTCGGATTTCGTGCTTCGGATTTGCCTTCCCTCTGAACATCGCCGGGTTTCCGGCGTCTTTATCACCAATACCCTTAAGAAAAGGAGTCAACAATGACACAGAACGCGATCAGCAGACGTGATTTCCTCAGGTACGCCGGCGCGGGGCTGGCGACCATGGCGATCCCCGGCGCGCTCTCGTCGGCACTCGCGGCGGAGAAGCGACCGAACATCATCCTCATCGTCGCCGACGACCTCGGCTACGGTGAGCTCGGATGTCAGGGCGGCAAGGACATCCCGACGCCGAACATAGATTCCATCGCCAAGAACGGCACGCGGTTCACGAGCGGCTACGTCTCCTGCCCGGTGTGCAGCCCGACGCGAGCCGGAATGCTGACGGGCCGATACCAGCAGAGGTTCGGCCACGAGTTCAACCCCGGGCCTCCGGGGCAGGCCTCGACCACGTTCGGCCTCCCGCTGACCGAGACCCCGCTTCCCGCAAGGCTCAAGGCCGCCGGGTACGCGACCGGCATGGTCGGCAAGTGGCACCTCGGGTACGAGAAGGGCTACATGCCGCCCGACCGCGGGTTCGACGAGTTTTTCGGCTTCCCCGGCGGCGCGCACGCATACAATAACCCTCTGGTAGACGGGAACAACCCCATCATGCGCGGCGACAAGCCCGTGGACGAGAAGGAATACCTGACCGACGCCTTCGGGCGCGAGGCAGTCTCGTTCATCGAGAAGCACAAGGCCGGGCCGTTCTTCCTCTACCTGCCGTTCAACGCCGTCCACGCGCCGCTCCAGGCGACCGAGAAGTACGAGAGCCGCTTCTCCAAGATCGCGGACAAGAAGCGCCGGACGTTCGCCGCAATGCAGTCGGCGATGGACGACAATGTCGGCAAGGTGCTGGACTGCGTCCGCAAGAATAAGCTCGAAGAGAACACGCTGATCATCTTCATCAGCGACAACGGCGGCCCGACGAAGAGCACGACCTCGGGGAACGGCCCGCTCCGCGGCTTCAAGGGCGACACTCTCGAGGGCGGGATACGCATCCCGTACATGATGCAGTGGAAGGGCACGATTCCCGCGGGCAAGGTTGATGACAGGCCGGTTATCGCGCTCGACATCGCCCCGACCGTCTGCAGACTCGCCGAAGCGAAGACCGACGGCGCGAAGTTCGACGGCGTGGACCTGATGCCGTTCCTGACGGGCAAGTCGTCCGGAGCGCCGCACGACGCGCTCTACTGGCGGTTCGGGAAGAAGTGCGCGATCCGCGAGGGCGACTGGAAGCTGGTTGACAACGGTACCGGCAAGTGGGAGCTGTACGACCTCTCGAAGGACATCGGTGAGAGCAAGGACCTGGCGGCCGACAAACCCGCGAAGTTCAGGAAGCTGAAGGCCCGCTGGGACAAGTGGAACTCGGAACTCGTCCCGCCGCTCTGGCAGACGCAGCGCGTGAGGAAGAACAGACCGGCCAAGTAGGGGATACGCGGGGACGCGGAGACACGCGGAAGAACCGCCAGCCCTGAGTGCTCGGAGCGAAGCGGAGAGTGTATCGAAAGGCGCTCTTGGGGCACGAGGCCGTCCTTCGATACACGCGCCGGAGCGCGCACTCAGGACTAGCGGGTTTCCCTCCGGCAACTGGTCGCCGGTCACCCATCACCGTCAGCCCTGAGTGCTCGGAGCGA
>JAGONM010000030.1:0-2072 GCA_017993055.1 Armatimonadota bacterium | reverse complement strand
ACTGGTCGCCGGTCACCCATCACCGTCAGCCCTGAGTGCTCGGAGCGAAGCGGAGAGTGTATCGAAGGGCGTTCTTGGGTCAGGAGGCCGTCCTTCGATACACGCGCCGGAGCGCGCACTCAGGACTGGACGGGTCTAGGTTGCCGGCAGAACTCAGGACTAGCGGGTCCATGGTACCGCGCGTTCAGGACTCGACGGTGCTGATCTCGGAGTGTTGTTCAAGCAGGTAAGGCATGGGCCAACCATTCTACGCATATATGCTGTTGTGCGCCGACAACTCATACTACGCAGGGCATACCGACGATCTCGAGAAGAGAGTTGCGGAGCACCAGGCGGGTGGAAAGTGCGTTTACACCGCCAAGCGGCGTCCTGTCAGGCTTGTCTGGTCGGAACGGTTTGCCACACGGAACGAGGCCA
This sequence comes from Armatimonadota bacterium, assembly GCA_017993055.1. NCBI lineage: Bacteria > Bacillati > Armatimonadota > Armatimonadota bacterium. Next base: position 1,655 of record JAGONM010000030.1, on the reverse strand, counting down.
AAGAGGCGGAGGCTCGCATCAAGGGATGGACCCGTGCCAAGAAGGAAGCGCTGGCGCGTGGAGAGTACGAGATCATCGTCCAGTTGGCCAGGAAGCAGGACTGGGATGCATTCAGAGAGCGCCAGCAGACAGGAACCGACAGCCCTGAGCCTGCGCCCCGGAGCAGTCAGCCTTGAGCATTCACCCTGAAACCGTCAGCCCTGAGTGCTCGGAGCGAAGCGGAGAGTGTATCGAAGGGCGCTCTTGGGGCACGAGGCCGTCCTTCGATACACGCGCCGGAGCGCGCACTCAGGACTGGACGGGGCTGTGAGTAGGCGCACTCAGGCCGTCGGTTCTTTCGGCCCGTCACGCCGAGACCGTCACCTTGAACTCGTTTCAGGGTCTACGGCGCTTGGTACGATTCGCCCGTTATCGAGTTCCAGACCCGGGTCTTAGCCGGCAGTTTGACAGTCAGATCGCTATCGGTCACGTTTCCATTCAGAACGAAATCCGAAGCGTATTCCGTGACTATCCGGGTATCCTCGTACCTCTCCCCCTGCTCATCAATGGCATACCCGACTACCACGGACTTGGATGGACCCCATACTCCGTTGCCATAGTCTCTGACTTCGTTGTTTCTCTCCTCGGCCAGGATTGTCTTGTTCCCATCCTTATCCCCTACCCAGAGTCGATAACGTGGAATCGTGAATCCCTTACCAGTGTCTATACTCCATTCGAGGATAGTGCTCCGTACGGGTACAGGATCGCATTCTTTGGACATTGTGAGTATCGTGCGCTCGACAACGATGCAGTCCCTCCCGTCTATCGTCTCATTTCCAACGAACCGCAGCCCTCCATCAACCTGAGGGAAAGAGGGTGCGCCGCAATATATGTCCCATACGCCGTGGTTCTCCAGAACGCCATAGTCCAGCTTCTTTCGGTGATAGTAATTCTTGATGATCCCCCCGCTGCCCTCAACAGTGCCCACCTGAGCTCTGGGGAACCTGGTGCGCGCCTCAAAGTACGTCAGTTTTTCGCCATCGAAAGAAACCGCCTTGTGGTCAGTAGGGTACGTCTTCTTGGCGCCTTCCTCGGTTGCTGCGGCAGGCACAACATTTGTGGGATCGGTGAGCAACTCATTGATCCTGAGCTTATCTCCCCTGAACGCCATATCTGCGACGGCCTCGGTCTCCGCAATGCTTCCGTCCTGCCTTTGTCTAGTAACGCTCTGGGTAATCTTCCCCTTCCCGTTTTGTATGACAGATACAGCGTTCTTCGTGCCCGCCTTTGCCAACTCGATCGTTTCCTCAGGCGTAGCCGCCAGCGACATGCTCCAGCTCAGGAGAGAGATGAGGCATATCGCACCGATCGTCGTAAATCGCCTTATGAGTTTCCTGTAATACACTTCAACACCTCCGCTCTTGTTTACGGATCCCAAATCCGTCTCGCACCCGTCCTGGGAAGCAGTGTAGCGCACACACTCACCGATCTACCACAGACGTAGCTCTGTAAGTATACCATATCCCCAGGGAAACGCAACCGTCACATACCGTCTGGGTTTACCATACATATGTGACACTTGGGGTTGCGGGAGAAGGACGCTCTCTGGTATGGGTATTGTTGACCGACAAACCGACCAAGGAGGTCCCTATCCCGCATGCCTAGTTTACGACAAA
>JAGONM010000029.1 GCA_017993055.1 Armatimonadota bacterium | reverse complement strand
TCTTCGCGCGGGCGATGCCGTCCTCGTCCATGTCCGCGATGTTCACGTCCCACAGGCATCTCAGCTCCGCGCCGGGGACGCGGTACTCCTGCATCACGTCCAGCGCGCGCTCGAAGTCCTGGGATATCTCGTCGGTGATGACTGACAGCTTCACTGCGCCCTCCGGGTACAAATTCACCCGCTCATAGTATAGGAACGGCCGAGCTTTGTCAAGCAGAGCGCGCTCCCCCAGGCCAAGGGTAACCCTCTCGATACGCCGCGGGAGCGGCTACTCGAGGAGATCCGTCGGAGTCTGATAGTCAGGCAGAGGCTCCTCCGAGAGATTCACTTGCCCCAACAGCTCGCCCCGTCCGTCCCGTCTCGAGTAGGTTTCGAGGAAACCGTAACGAGAGACCCCCTCCGTCAGGTCGCGCTCCCCCAGGCCAAGGGTAACCCTCTCGATACGCCGCGGGAGCGGCTACTCGAGGAGATCGGTCGGAGTCTGATAGTCAGGCAGAGGCTCCTCCGAGAGATTCACTTCCCCCAACAGCTCGCCCCGTCCGTCACGTCTCGAGTAGGTTTCGAGGAAACCGTAACGAGAGACCCCCTCCGTCAGGCCCCGCGCCCCCACCCGCTCGCGACGAAGGGCGCGGCCCATGCATCAGCCCGCGCCCTCCATCGCATGCGCCTGCAATCGCCCGGCTCAAGCCGCCAGGTCCATGCCCCGCGCCGCCACCGTGTTCGCCTCCGACTGCTTGCTCAGGTCGGCTTCCGTGGTCCCCCGGTAGCGCGCCACGTAGGTGTAGTCCGCCCCGTCGCCCGCAATGTAGTCAATGTACGGCGACGAACCGGAGAACCCCACGAGCTGGAAGGCCGTCTCTCCCGCCTTCTTGCGGTAGATGTTCGCCCCCTTCACGCCCGAGGGCTTCCCATTGATGCGCTCGTTCCCCGGGTACGGGCCCCAGTGGACCGTAACCTGCCCCGGCCACGACTCCAGCATCAGGATGGGCAACAGCTCGGTGATCGGCTCCGGCGCCTCCGCGAGGTCCGGCGTCCGAAGGCCGAGCAGTCGTCGAAGCTGGTCGGTCATCCCCGGGTGGTTGTTGACCCGGCGCACGAGCGGCCGCAGGATCTCGATCGCCTCGGCGCGCTTTGTATTCCTGAGGCCCGACGCGGCCGACGCGAGGCCCGCCTGCTGTTGGTAGCTCTGGTACGCGATGCCGAACGCGTCCGACGCGTCCGAGATAGGCGTCACGTCATCCGCTACCAGGCCCACCTGGGCCTTGTTGACGTCGAGGACGCTCGCGAAGTTCGCGAGCCAGTCCATCAGTTCACGATCGTTGTTCGGAAAGTAGTTTCGGGGCATCCAAGCCCTCCTTCGATTGATGTCAACACGCTCCGTTCAGACCTCCTGAAGCCCGTCCCCATTCGCTATCGAAACGTCCCCATTCGGCATGGAAACGTCCCTGTTCGCTATAGAAACGTCCCCATTCGCCATGGAAACGTCCCCATTCGCCATGGAAACGTCCCCATTCGGTATAGAAACGTCCCCATTCGCTATGGAAACGTCCCCATTCGCTTTGGGGCGCGGCCTGTTCGGGTCCGCCTGGAGCCTCAGGAAGTCAAGGAGCGTGCTGCGCTTCTATTCTAGGCAGACGAGCGCCTGATCTTTAGGGGTGTTTTTTCGAGGATGGAGGTTTTTCGCGATCATCGCTTCGCTAGTCACCTAACGCCCGATCACACGACAATTCCTCTTGCATCGCACCGTGTCCGGGTTGTATAATGACCGTACTGGAACCGGATGGGGTCGTACCCGGTGCCGAGCAGACCTTGCGCCGCGACTCTGTTGCATCATACTGCCGACAGCCGGACTTACGACGGGGCGTTTGACATGGATGTTTTCGACGCCATCACGCGCAGCCGCATCATGGCCCGAGTCAGGAACGCCGACACGAAACCCGAGATCGTCGTGCGTGCGCTATTGCATCGCCTTGGTTTTCGGTTTCGCTTGCACAGACGCGACCTCCCCGGGCGCCCTGACATCGTGCTGCCGAAACATAGGACCGTCGTGCTCGTTCACGGATGTTTCTGGCACTCACACGCCGACTGCAAGAAGGGAACGATCCCGCGAACCAACAGGCAGTTCTGGACTGACAAGCTTTCCGGAAATGTCGCCCGCGACAGACAGACGACTCAACGCCTGTCGCACTTAGGATGGCGAGTGGTGGTCATATGGGAATGCGAGACACGTAACCCGGACCGACTCATGGATCGATTGACCGCTGAACTGGGGGAGTAGCACATGACTAGTCCGACAGCCGACCTCGAAACCCTGCCCCTTCCCTGTCCGGAATCAGACCATTGCGCCTCTGAATCAGTCTATCTTGACTATCAGTCAGGCATTCGGTACGTCGACGTACGCAACCAGGACTCGGACCCCTTCCCGCAAAACAAGGTGCTGAGTTTGTTCTCCGGTGCCGGAGGCCTGGACCTGGGTCTGGAGATGGCCGGATTCGATACGGTTGCGTGCGTTGAGATTGATCCCGACTGTCGCGCCACGCTTGCGCACAACCGACCACATTGGGCGCTGGCGTCGGGTTGCGGTGAATCCGTCAAAGGCGACATCCGCGCAATAACACCAGAACATCTACTGGAAGTTGGTGGCCTCGAGATCGGTGAACCTGCACTGGTGGTCGGCGGTCCACCGTGCCAGCCATTCAGCAATATTGGGAAGAAAGAAGGCGAGGCGGATTCAGTCAACGGTACGCTTTACGCCGACTTTCTACGCGTTGTGGCCGGCTGCCTGCCTAAGGCACTGATATTCGAGAACGTAGAGGGATTCAGCCACGGCAGGAACCAGAGAATACTGGGGAAGATGACCGGCGAACTCAAGTCATTGGGGTACAGCTTGTCATCAATGACCGTCAATGCGGCGGACTACGGCGTGCCGCAACAGCGGCGGCGTTTCATCATCCTTGGCTATCGAGGAGACCGGATGCCAGCATTCCCATATCCTCTCAACTTTCCGGATGAAAGGGCACATGCGGTCTTTGCATCCAGGGTCGGATGTCGTAAACCCGGCCCCTTCACACCATGGGTAACTGTTCGTGATGCACTCCGTGAATCCTCAGAATGGGACAGATCACGGCGCGACTATTGTCTGATGAACATTTCCGAAGCGGTCAGGGAGCGTATGACACGCATCGGAATCGGAGAGAACTTCAAGGTGCTGCCACACGATATGCGTCCCGAGTGTTGGCGTTCCGGCAAGCATCAGGGGCACGACACATTCGGACGAATGCGACTTGACCGACCCGCTGTCACGATCCGCACTGCGGCATACAACCCCGCGAAGGGAATGTACATTCACCCGTTGGAGGATCGAGGACTTAGCACCCATGAAATGGCTGTCTTTCAATCCTTCCCTCCGGAGTGGGAGTTCGTCTGCCATGGTCGTGAGAGGGTGACACTCGTAGGTGCGGGGCGACAAATAGGAAACGCCGTTCCCCCGCTGCTGGGCCGCGCACTGGGCCTAGCGACGCGTTGGGTACTGACTAGGCCAAAATCTGCTTGAAGGTTTCGTCGATGTCTGTCAGTTTCTTCGTTTCGAATACCGCGTCCACGGCTTTCTGAGGCAGACTCAGAACGGTGGTGATGGAGTGTGTCGCAACCGTAGTGAGTGCCTCACGATCAGCATCCCCTACCTCCGCCGCAACCGCGTAATACGTGAGGCCGGGAGGGTTCGTAACCCAGAGCCTAGTCTGCAAGTGAACATACAAAGCCTTCATCAGGCTGCCTTCGTGGGGAATCTGGAGACGACGATCGGGCCTGAAGGAATACTTTGCAGCGAGGAAGCCTACGATGGACTCAAACTCGCACTTACCTGCGAAGGACGCATAGGCTCCATCCAGTTTTCTAATGGTATCTTGATTCATCGCTCCTATCGGTCTGGGAAGTTCTAAGTTCTCGATGCTATCGTGCCGGAGTATGACGAAGTCCGGATTCGACGTTATAAGGCTTACTTGCGATGTATTCCTCACTTCATCGCGCAGATGGACGACCATTTCCTTGAGATCTTTGACGTAGAGGGCCGCCACGTCGAACTGACTGATGTTCGGCATCGTAAGGGCCACCTTGCACGTTTTTTCGGTCACGTGTATATTCCAAGCACGCACGGCAAGCAGCCACTCGTACCAGTCACCGTGCGCGTTGCTGAGCGCCTGTGGTGTAACGCTACTGTTCTCCTTCAAGACAGCGTCGTCCAAGCTCTGCATGCAGTTCGCGATCTCTGTGTCATCTCCGGGCAGACCCCCAGCAAAGACCTCTACGAAAGTGCCCAGCTTGTCAATCCTCGGCTTCCCATCTCTCATCGCAACACATGCCATCGGCTCAACTCCTCGTCACCATCCAAGCTAACACATATTCATTCTACCGGCTACTATCGGGAATCTCAAGGCCACACACTGCACCAAATATCCAACCTCTAACCGCGCCTGGGACCAGTTGAGTAACACAACTCCACTGCGTTAGGATGGCCTCGGCACATAACATCGGCCACGTCACTCGATCAGGCGGAAGCGGTCGAGGAGGGAGTCGTCGCCGGCTAGGTCCTGCGCGTATTCCAGATGCTTGAGCGCCTCAGCGTTGGAGGGGTCGAGGCTCAATACCCGACGGAACTGGAATACGGCCTGCGCGTACCTCTTCTCCGCGTAGAGCTCCATCCCCCGCGCGAGGGCCTCATCCCGCCGCGCCTCTGAGAGCTTCGCGCGGACCTCATCGGACGGGCGGCGCTCCCATGCCTGCTCCCACAGGCGGGCCGCTTCCGCGCACGCCCCGGAAGCCGAGGCCTCCTCCGCCGCGCGCGCCAGCCGTTCGGAGGCGTCGGCCTTCGCCTGAGCCACCAGGCGGCGCGCCTCAGCGTTGCACGGGTCGAGGTCGAGGAGCGAGCCGAGCGCGTCGAGCGCGTCTTCCGGCAGGCCCGACTGGAGCGTGTTGCGCACGAGGTCGAGCATCCGCGCGGACGCCTGCTTCCGCGCCTCGATCAGCTCCGGCGCGGCCCCGGGCGCGAGGCGCGCCCTGCCCCATGCCTCGTCGAGCAGGCGCACCGCCCCGGGGAGGTCGCCCTCCTCCAGCGCCTGATCCGCGAGGCGGACCGAATCCCTGACGACGCCGGCCGCCGCCTCCGCCAGCATCGAGGCGGCCTCCGCGTTCGACGGATCGAGGCGGAGCACCGTCTCGAGGGCCGCCGACGCCTCCTCGCGCCGTCCCTCGTCAATGAGTCCGCGCACCGATGAGAGAAGCTCCTGCGCCCGCCGGGGATCGGCCTCCCGGCCGAGCGACGCGTCCATCTCGACCACCAGGAGCGAGCCGTCGGCGCACGAGACCGCGAGGTACTTGCCCGACTGCGACCACGCCGCCGATAGGACTCTCGCCGGGGCGTGGAACGAGTGGAAGACCTCGCCCGAATCCGAGACGCACTCGACCGGCCAGTCCCCTTCCCCGTCGTCCCGCGCAACCGCGATCTTCGAGGCGTCGGCCGACGCGATCAGGGCGGTGACCTCGCCCGCCCCCATCAGGCTCCACCGCTTCTCGCCGTCCTCGAGCATCACCGCCAGGCCGGACTCCGTGCCGAACAGGGCGCATCGTCCCTGCGCCGGAAGGGAGAGCGCGGTCACCTTCCCGCTCGAATCGAACTGCCAGACGAGCCGGCGGTCGGCCGCGTGGAGCGCTACCATCCCCTGCTCGGTGCCGTAGAGGAGGAGGGAGCCGTCCGGCGAGATCTGAACGCGCGAGATCGCCCCGCCGATGTCGAGCGTCCAATCGACCGATCCGTCAGTAAAGGCGAGGGTGAGGGCGTATGCCGACTGGAGCATGTCCGTCGAGGCGACCGCGGCCTCGGCGCCCGAGGCGGAGAGCGACGCGCCGAGGAATACGTCGCGCCTGTCCGCCAGGAGGCGCGACTTTTGGCCCGCGCGGAAGGCGTACAGGCAGTCGTCGGTGGCGGCGAGGACCACGTCGGCCGCCTCGGAGAGGTCCCAGCAGACCGGGGTCTCGACGGAGAAGCCGCCGACCGCCTGCCACTCGCCCGCGAGAGACAGTGAGCCGAGCTCGTAGGCGCGCGGGCGGTCCGGGTCCGGCACGGCGAGCGTCACGGACCCGTTGTCGGCGACGGCAAACCGGGATACGGGCAGGTGGCCCCGAACCCGGCGCTGAAGGATCGGCACTGCGGACGGCGCGTCGCTCATGGGGCGCGGCTCCTGGCGGGGGATGCCCGCGTCTACAGGGTGACGGTCTTGCCGGAGACGGACGACTTCTCGGCGGCGTCGAGCATGGCGGTCACCTCGAGGGCATCGGCCGTGGAACAGGGCGGCTCGGCCCCCCGGAAGAACTCCACGATGTGCTCGAGCTGGTCTGAATAGAGCCTCTTCGAATCAACGATGAACGGCTTCACCAGTTTCTTGTCCCTTACCAGGCCGCCGTACGAGTAGACCCCCGTAGTGAGCTCCACCAGCCCCCGGCGGGCCTCCGGGTAGTCCACCACGGCGACGACGCCCGCCTCGTCCTTGCGCGCGAAGACGGCGCGGGCGCCCCTTCCCATCACGCGCTCGAGCATCTCGAAGGCGTGGACTCCGTACCAGACTATGGAACTTCCGGCGGGGGCGACACCGACCGGCCCGTACATCGAAGCGTACATCGCCTCCGGGACCTCCTTCGCCGCCTGCTCTACCTGGGGCACATAACGCAGGGAAGAGGAGGAGAACATCCGGACGCCCTTCTCCTCGGCGAGCTGAACGATCGCCCTTGCGTTCTCGATGGTGTCCGCAAGCGGCTTGTCCACGAAAACGGGGCGCTTGAGATCGGCGACCCTGCGGAAGTACTCGAGGTGGTAAGAGGCGTCGTTGATCTCCAGCATGACGGCATCGCATCCGTCCACGGCCTCGTCGAAGTCGGTCGTGACTTTGACGCCCCACTCCTCCAGCTGGGCCTGCCGCTTGTCGAGGCCCTCCGCGTTCTGGAAGGGGGTCTCGAACCTGAGGCAGGTGACGGCCTCCATGCCCTCGACCTTCTGGTCCTCGGGGCAGTCGGGGGCCTGCATCCTTCGGGCAAACTCGACCGTGTGGCTGGTATCGAGTCCTATGAGCGCTACTCTGATCTCTTCGGGCATAGTCAATCCTCCGATGTGCTGTTGGCGGTTCGTTCGGTCGGGCCGGCGCTCGACATGCGGGCGCGGTGGGCGGCCCACGTTCGCAAGCCGTCAATCTGTTCCTTCATTGTGCTGGAGAGCGGGACGGAGACGGACGCGGCGCAGGCGATGTCGTCGGTACTCAAGTCGCGCCCCTCGGCGAATGCGTCGTATAGGGCGGACACCACGGCGGCCTCGATCTCCGCTCCGCTGAACCCGGGCGTGCGGGATGCGAGGAGGGCGAGGTCGAAGTCCCTTGGGTCGCGCCCCCTCTTCCTCAGGTGGATCGCGAAGATGTCGGCGCGCTCCCCCTCCGAAGGAAGGTCTACGAAGAAGATCTCGTCGAAGCGCCCTTTTCGCATCAGTTCTGGCGGGAGCTGGGAGATGTCGTTCGCCGTCGCCACCACGAAGACCGGGGCCGTCTTCTCCTGCAGCCATGTCACGAAAGAGGCGAACACCCTCGAAGTAGTGCCCGCGTCGCTGAAAGGAGAACTCTGCGTGCCCGCGAAACCCTTCTCCAGCTCGTCTATCCAGAGGAGGCACGGCGCCACGGACTCCGCCACGACGATCGCCTTGCGGATGTTCTCCTCCGAAGAGCCGACGAGACCGCTGAAGATGCGCCCCACGTCCAGGCGGAGGAGTGGCAGCTTCCAGAGGGAGGCGGCGGCCTTGCAGCAAAGCGACTTCCCGCAGCCTTGAACGCCGAGCAGTAGAATCCCCTTCGGCTCGGGCAGGCCGAACTCGCGCGCCTTCTCGCCGAACGCCCGCGACCGCGTCTCCATCCAGCGCTTGAGCAGGTCCATGCCGCCGACGTCGGCGAACTCCTCGGACGCGCGGTAGTACTCGAGCATCCCCGACTTGCGGATGATCTGCTCCTTCTCCGACGTGATGGCGTCCACGTCGAACCGCCCCTTCTCGACGAGCGACTTGGCGAAGACGTTCTCCGCCTCGTTGGCGGTCAGTCCCCGGGCGGCCTGGAGCACCTGCTCCCTCTCGACGGGCGCGAGGGAGGGATCGAACCCGGCGTTCCCCTTGACGCCCTGTATGATCCCTTCCAGGAGGCGGTCGAGGTCGTCCATCGCGGGGAGCGGGAAATCGACGACGGTGACGTCCTTCTCCAGCTCGGCGGGGAGCCGGAGGACCGGCGAGACGAGGACCAGCGACTTCGCGCTCGCCTTCAGTGACTGCGCGATGTCACGAAGGCGGCGCACCACTGCCGGGTCCTCGATGAACGGGTGGAAGTCCTTCAGAAGGAAGACCGCCTGCTCGCGCGACTCCTGGACGAAATCGAGCGCGGCGACCGCGTCGCGCGTCGAATCGTCCCGAACGTTGCGCCCCGTGCTCATCCCCTGGGTGACGCTCCACGAGTAGAGGCGCTTCCCCCTGTTCGCCGCGATCTCCCTAAGCGCATCTTCCACGCGTTTCTCCTCCCAGGAGACTACGTAGATGATGGGGTATCGCGCGCGGATCAGGTTCTCGATCTCAACGTTCACGATTCCATGCTTCGCGTTACCGTGCAGTTCGGATCACCTCCGGGTGGGGTGGATGATGAGCATCGGAGGCATTATACCCCGGAGAACACGCGCATAGCAACGCGCTTGAGCAGCCGGTCAGGCTACTTCCTGTGCCTGATCTCGATCCGACACGGCTTCAGGGAAGTCGAGACGGTAATGTTCCCCTCGCCGTCCCGCTTCCATCCGCGGAACGACTTCCCGTCGAGGAGAACCTCGAAGCGGCCGGAAACGCCGCGGAACGTGACGCTCAGCCTCAGTCCACCGGGGTTCGGAATCCGGCTGCCGTCGAGTGATACATAGCCCCTGCCGGCTTCGATATCTAGGTGGTTGCGCCGGTAGAAGACGTTCCTGACGACGATCTTATCCAGCCGACTCGGCACAGATGGCACGATCGATAAGATGCCGTCCTTGTCTGCGCTCAGACCGAGGAACGCGAACGGCAGGAACGCGGTGGCGAGACTGCCGTCAGAGAGGAACTCCCGATCAAGCCCGAGACCGCCCGGCATCGGACTCTGAAGGCGCCCTCGCTCGGGATGACCGTCGTAGTACCGCCGGTAGTAGTCCCTACCTTCGCCGGCCGCCGACTTGACGTCCGCATACCACGCCTCTATCTCCTTCACACGGTCGTAGGCGGCATCCACATCCGACAGTTTGCCTGTGCTCGTGCGGAGCAGCAAATCGTAGAAGGAGGTGAATGGGACAGTGCCTCCGTCCTGCACCTGGTTGCCCCACTCGCGCATCCATTTGAGGTCCGGCGGGTCGCCCTTTCCGTCCTCGAGCCATGCCCAGTAGTACCATTCATTGTTCCTCTTCGTGGTGATGTGCGGGCCGAACCGCCAGCGATAGATGTCCGCACCGACAGACGTGTCCCCTTCGATAATTCTGCTCCCATCGAGCCATGAGAGGATGGAGGAACGCTGGTCCTTCGTGCCGACCCCGTGCGCCAGTGCCCAGAGGTTGAAGTGCAGGAATCCGTAGTCGTGCTTCTTGCCATTCACGTCCACCGCCTTGCAGAACCGACCGGTCTCCGGGACCCAGAAGACGTCCTCGATCCGCTTCCTCACGCGGTCAGCGAGACTGTCCAGAGAACGGGCATCGTCGGCATAGGACAGCCTCGTTTGATCGTCCGGACCCAGCACCTCGACCTTGGACACATGCCAGCCCTTCGCCTTCACGACGCGCTCAAGCTCCGCCATGGAGCGGAGCGCGGAGTAGTAATGGACGCTGCTCTCGATATCGAACACGCCTGCGGGAAGGAGATCCCAATAACTGCCGTACATACTCCTGCCGACCTCACCACCGAGACCTTCCTTGCCCACCATCCATCCGCTGTGAATGAGGCCGTACTTCCGTCCCCCGAGATGATCGTTCATGTAGATCATCGCCTTGCGAAGACGAGGCATGATCTCGCGAAGGAAGTCGTCGTCCCCCGACCACATGTAGTACCGAAACGCGCTGTTGATCAGGATGCCATTCGTTGTGTACAGGCGCACATCGTAGCTCGCGCGCACATAGTTCAGCGAGACGACTACGTCCTCCGCGCCGTCGCCAGCCGGCACGATCTTCAGTTTGGTGATGCGCCTTCCCTCCCTTCCCCACTTCGGGTGCTGGCACATCAAGAAGTAGAGTGGCAATCGCACCGACGAGTCAGTGTGGAAGGAGGCGTATTCGCCAGGGAACTGCCCAGGCGGGAGGTCCGCGAAATCGGCAGATATCGACTTATCTTCACTGAAGAACGGCGAGTCGCTCGTCTTCCAGTAGATCCTGAGGCCACCGATCAGATCACCCGGTTCACGGCCCTCGAGTCCCTTATACTCGATATCGAGCTCTATGATCGGGACCTGGTAGACATCCGCGTCGAAATCCGGCGAAACAAGCTCCGGGCGCGGGCCAACGATCCTTCCCTCGAGGCTGTGATCCACGTATCCCGGCGAGAGATCGATATCCCAGGCCTTCCACTTTCCGCGTTCACCGTCGCTAGGATCGTTGAACTCCCAGCCGTGAGGGAGCGGCGAGGAAGTATCGCGGTTGTACTTCGGCCACGGCCATCCGAGGAGAGGCTTCCAGTGGCCGAGGCGATCCTTCGGTTCCGGACTGAAGATAGCGCCCCACACCTGGCCGTATTTGTTAATCGGCACGCGAAGCAGGTAGTAGTACTGCCAGTCAACGTCGCTACCGCCCTGCCGATCCATACCCATCGCGCCGCGGTCGATCCACGGGAGGTACCAAGCATCCCACTCCACGCACCAAAGATGGTCCGTCGCGCCCAGGACGACTCCTCGACCGTAGTCGTGCAGGGCGCGCTCTCTGTCAACGCTCAGGTGACGCATGAACCACTCGTTAGCGAAGCTGTCCAAGGAGGGATCAGAGGTAACGAATACCGGTAGTCGGGAGAGGTCCGCGGTCGGCGACGCATCGGGCAGGCGGAACAGCGTCTCGGAAGACCCAGCCGTAACGATTAGAACGACCAGAAGGAGCACGAGCGGCATGCACGACCAGTTCACAGGACGCCTCCAGGAAGAGCGGCGCCGGATGACGGACGTCACTCCAGCACCCTCTCCATCATCGTACACTCGAACGTGACGCCGTGCGCGTCGCAGTGTATACCTGTCCTGACGACGCGATAGCCCATCCGCTCGTAGAAAGGTACTGCATTCAGGGAACTGCGGAGATGGACCTCAGCGATACCCGCGTCCCTCGCGGCCGCTTCCGCGTGCCGCATCAGCGACTTCGCGACGCCCCGACGGGCGTACTCAGGTGAAACATACACCATCGAGACCTCACGATCGACAAGGTTGATCTCAACGAAGCCGATCGCCTGTCCTTCCGATTCGGCTACGTAGGTACTGCCCCGGCCGATCATGTCGCGCACCTGCTCGACGGAGAACCCTTCCGACCACGACTCGATCTGAACAGAGTCGTAGTGATCCTTTGACAGCTCCTGAATCGAGGAAGCGAATATCGCGCGCAGCGACTCCGCATCGTCCGTGACCGCCGGGCGTATCGTCATCATGACTCTCAGCCCTCCGTTTCGACCACCTGCCCGGTGTTCAACGATTCGATCGCGGCGTGGATGACGCCCTGCGCGGCCAGACCGTCCGCGCCGGAACCGTCGATCTCATCCGGAGGCACACCTTCGGAAACCTGCTTGAGAAAGCAGTGGATCCTCTCTCGGAACGTATCGCGGAAGTCCCTGTAGCCGCCAAAGACCGGATTGGTGTAGACCCGCTTCACCATGCTGTCCGACGGGAAGAGAGTCGCCTCGCGCCACATATCCTCGAGCACGAAACGACCGTTGATACCGGCGACCTCGCACCGCTCCATCGGATGTCCCCGGCCGATATCGTAGCTGCTTGTGAGATGCCCCACAGCGCCGCCGGCGAACTGCATGTTCATCGAGGCGGTTGACCAGATATTCCGCCCGCCAGCCTTCATCGCGAAACATTGCACACGGGCTATGTCCCCGCAGAAGTATCTCATCATGTCCACTGAATGGGGATTCAGCGCCTTCAGATGATAGTACGGCGACTCGAACTCTCCCTTCTTTCCGATCCAGAGCGCCATGTTGCAGAACAGCAGCTCACCTACGGAGCCCTCGTCGAGCCACTCCCTCGCCAGGCGCGCGGCCGGAGTGAAGCGGTGGTTGAAGTCTATCCCGAAGCACCGTTTGCGGGCGCTTGCAAGGCGCACCATCTCTCTGGCTTGCCCCAGGTCATTGCATATCGGCTTCTCGCACAGGATATGCGCGCCGGCCTCCACGGCCTGAACCGCAGGCTCGAAATGGTCGCTGCAATACTCGTACCCGCCAGTAGTAATGCTGCAGACGTCCGGAGAGAGCGCCGCCAGCATCTCGGGGGCACTGAGGAACCAGGGAACGCCCAGACGCTCCCCGGCGGCCTGAGCGCGCTCGGGAATAATGTCGCACACCCCGACAAGCTCAGCCAGGTCATCATTCTTGTAGATATCGGCATGGAGGTTTCCGATCGGCCCCATTCCGATTACGCATACACGCAACATGACTGGTGGTCAGTCATCAACTGCAGCTATCAGTCCACAGGCATTGGACAATTTCCTGACAATCGCGACTGATTACTCCTTCCTACAGCTCCTTCTGCCCTCGCTGGGTCTGAAGTTCCTTGGCCTGGAGCGCCTCAGCAGCCTTCGGGGATCCGATGTGCAGGGTGTCGTATGCCTGCTGAGACGACTCGAACGGCGCGCCGTGACCGTGCCAGTTGAGGTTCGTGTAGATCGGATTGGTGCGGCCGGTCTCCTTCTCGCGCTTATTGATCCAGGACTGCATTCGGGACTCCAGCATTGCGACTACCTCGGGCTCCTTTTCAGCTATATCGCAGTTTTCGCCAGGATCCTTCACCAGATTGTACAGCTCGACCTCCGGTTTGAAGTGGAAGTCGGGCTCGAGCGCGTGGATCAGCTTCCACTCCGGGGTCCGCCATCCATGCTTCCGCATCCACGTACACTCAGTGATGTAGAACTCGGGCTCCGGCTCTCGGCACTTGCCCTGCATAAGCGGTTCCAGGCTGCGGCCATCGAACTTGGGCTTGACCTTGACGCCGAGCAGATCGAGGATCGTCGGCGTAACATCCTTCATCTGAACGATGTCGCTGAAGCGCTGGCCGGGCTTGACCTTGCCCGGATAGTGAAACACAAGCGGGATGTGTAGCGTCTGGTCGTACATGCTGTGATGGTCGTACCAGCACTCGTGATCGTGAAGCGTCTCGCCGTGATCCGAGTCTATGACGATCAGCGTATCCTCCTCTATGCCCAGCGACTCCACTGTGGCGAAGAGGTTGGCGATGCAGGCATCCATGTAGGCGATGGCGCCGTCGTACTGCGCGATGATATAATCCTTGTCCTTGCAGTGCGGCGGAAACCAACTGGC
Source organism: Armatimonadota bacterium (assembly GCA_017993055.1). Lineage (NCBI taxonomy): Bacteria > Bacillati > Armatimonadota > Armatimonadota bacterium. The sequence continues at coordinate 33,423 of JAGONM010000029.1, read as the reverse complement.
GAAGTAGTCGCAGAAAGGCTTGAATGCCATTACGGGATCGAGCGATCTGTTGTTCGGGTCGAACTCGTCACCATCGTAGAAGATACGCTCAAACGGCTGCGGCGGCAGATAGGGCGAATGCGGGTCCATGTGCCGCAGGAAGAGAAAGAACGGATTGTCCTCGGCCGCAAGAGCCTTCAACTCAGGAATGGCCACGGCATTGAGATTCTCGGCCTTCCGACTGCGGCCTTCCTCGTTCGACCCCCAGCCTGGAAAATCGAGATACTTCTGGAAGCCTCTCGAAGCCGGGTTGCCGCTGAAACCGACGCAGGTAGTGTTGAAACCCTCGTCGCCCAGTATCTCAGCCAGCGTCTTCATATGGCCGCCAAGCGGTCCCTCGTGCCGCAGCGCAACGACATCCGTGCCGAAGACGTCAAGACCCGTGAACATCGAGGTGTAACCCGGCGTCGTCGGGATGCTCGGGCTATAGCACTGTTCGAACACAGCACCCTTCGAGGCAAGCTTGTCAATGTGCGGCGTGGTCAGCCGATCGTAACCGTAAAGACTCATGTGATCCGCACGCAGGCTGTCAATGCCAAACAAGATCAGATTCGGTCTCTTCTTCATCTCCACTCCGTAAGTCCATGATTGTCTTATGAGCCGGACTCTCACAGCATTGTTCTAGCTCTGCGCGACGATACCTTCCCCGAACACGTGACGTATGATCATCCATTTGTGCCGCGGTCGAACATCACTCACGAGGATAAGCGCCCCACTATGCTGAATGATAGTGCTGCAGGCGTGGAGATCACCGCTATGGAGGATGTGCTTGAGGAATAAGAGCTACCTGCTCGATATGGACGGAGTGCTCGTACGGGGTCGGACACCGATTCCCGGAGCGCAGGACTTCATCGGTCGTCTTCTGGAGACCGAGACGAAATTTCTGATCATGACCAACAATCCGCAGTACACGCCCCGGGATCTCCAGCACCGCCTGGCGAGCGTCGGCCTCTGCGTGCCCGAGGACAGACTCTACACATCGGCCATGGCGACCGCAGGATTCCTGGCGAAACAGCGTCCGAGAGGCACGGCGTTTGCCATCGGGGAATCGGGTCTCACGAGCGCGCTCCACGATGTCGGTTATGTGCTGACCAGTTCCAACCCCGACTACGTGGTGCTCGGGGAGACCAGTTCATACAACTTCGAGCAGGTCACCCAAGCGATCCGTCTGATAGCGGCGGGATCTCGTTTCATTGCCACGAATCCCGATCCGACTGGTCCGTCCGAGAAGGGCGTCACCCCAGCGTGCGGTGCGATGGCCTCGCTCATTGAGGCGGCCACCGGGGTCAAACCTTACTTCATCGGCAAGCCGAACCCCCTCATGATTCGAAGCGCACTGAACTTCCTCGACGCGCACTCCGAGTCGAGCGTGATGGTCGGCGATCGGATGGACACAGATATCGTCACGGGGATCGAGACGGGCATGGAGACGATTCTGGTGCTCACCGGAGTCACCTCCGAGACTGAGGTCGAGCGGTTCGCCTACCGCCCGACTCGAGTGCTTGCCTCGGTGGGAGATATTGAGATCATGTAGGGAATACCAGGTCGAGGACGACGCAGGGTCCGGGTCTTTACGCCTCCCTCAACCGTTCACTATCCCGTCAGTGCATATGCTGCAACCCGACGTGTGCGAAGAACGTTCCGACCGCCAGCATCGAGATGAACCCGAGCGCGACGTAGACTAGTATCGAACCCTTCTCGTGCGCGTACATCTCCTTCAGCAGAGCGAACCCCACCGTGTAGACGAAGCTTCCGGCAACGAGACCGAGCACGATCCCAAGCACAATCGGTGACTCGCCAGGCACGAACACAAGCCCGATCAGCGCCCCGAGCGCGGTCGTGAACTCAATCAGCACCATTATCCCGAGCGCCGTCCACCGCCCATAGCCGGCAAGTCTCGCAATGCTCACAAGCGCCAGGCCCTCCGGGACCTTGTGGTACGAAACCGCTATCAGGATCATCGCCCCAACGGTCGAGGTCGCGGCCGAACCGGCCCCTATTGCAAGGCCGTCCACCGTGCTGTGGATGCCCATCGCCACCATCAAGAGAACACCCAGCCGAAGGTAACCCTTCTCGCTGGCTGAGGCCGCACATGCGGGGCAGACAACGGATACATACCGCCCGATCCCGGCAAACAGGCCAATGCCCGCCAAGAGCGCCGCCGCGGCTATCCACGGGCCAATCAGTTCCACGGTCTCCGGCACGATATGCGCGGAGGTCACCGCGAGAAGCGATCCCGCCGCAAAACTCACCAGTGCGCACAGAACCCTGTGGCCCACCTCTCTGCGGCCGATTGCGAAGAGCCCACCGACGGCGGCCGCAAGAATGGCGATGACAGAGCGAAGGACGACTGTGTTTGACGTTGATAACTCTTGAAGGTTGATGTCACTACCTCCCTTGCAGGCACATCGCGGCTACTTGTATCTCAGCAGGCGCATACCATTCGCTATCACCAGAAGAGCGCTGCCTTCGTGCGCGAAAACCCCAAACGACAGGCGGAGATTCCCCGCCAGAGTCGTGCCGATCAGGGCGACAATCACGAGAAGCGAGAACGCGATGTTCTGGCGTATCACGGAGAGTGTCCTTCTGCTCAGGCGGATCGCGTAGGGCAACCTGCGGAGATCGTCCGACATGAGCGCAACGTCGGCGGCTTCCAAGGCGACATCGGAGCCGGCCGCTCCCATCGCGATCCCCAGACTTGAGACAGCCAGTGCAGGAGCATCGTTCACACCATCGCCCACCACTGCCACTCTGCCGTACTGCCTGATGAGTCTTCGGACGATGTCCACTTTGTCTTCCGGCAGCAACCCCCCGTAGTATTCGTCGGCGCCAAGGCGGAGCGCCGCCCGACGCGCCGCCGACTCGTTGTCTCCGCTGAGCACGAGCAGGCGGGCGATGCCGCTCTTCTGCAGCTGCGCAAACATATCCCGAGCGGACTCCCGAACAGTATCCGCGATCCCGACAACGCCGACGATCCGACCGCGCGTCGCAACGAGAACAGCGGTATTCCCCTCTTCCTCGAGGCGGGCTACCGTCTCGGCCTCAGCCCCGCAGTCTATTCCCAGATTCGACATCAGCCTGGCATTCCCTACCGCGGCCCGCGCGGAGTCGAGCACCCCTGATGCTCCCATGCCCGGCAGAGCTTCGAAAGCCGTGATCTCGTTCGAGGTGATGTCTCTGCGCCTTGCCTCAGCGACAATCGCCGTCGCAATCGGATGTTCTGATCTGCTCTCAACGGCTGCGGCTACCCGTATCACCTCCTCCTCGGTCGAGCCTGCCGAGGGGATGATATGCGTCACCGACGACTTGCCGGTAGTGAGCGTTCCGGTCTTGTCGAACGCAATAGCGGCCAGACGGCCTGCGGTCTCAAGATGAGCTCCACCCTTTATCAGCACCCCGTTCCGCGCGGCGTTTCCGATCGCTGAGATGATCGCCACCGGGGTCGAGATCACAAGAGCGCACGGACAGGCGACAACCAGCAGCGTCAGGCTGATGTAGACCGCTTCGACCCGCGTGACTCCCGCGATAAGCGGCCAGACGCCAGCGACGACGCCTGCAAGGATGATGACGGCAGGAGTGTAGTATCGTCCAAAGATCTCCGTAAAGCGCTGAGTCGGGGCCTTCTCCGCCTGGGCCTCCTCCACGAGATGGATGATCCTAGCAAGTGTATTGTCCGATGAGGTCGCCGTCGCGCGAACCTCAAGCGCGCCCTGCTGGTTGAGGGATCCCGCCATCACTGCGTCGCCAACGGACTTCTCAACTGGGACGGACTCCCCTGTGACCGCAGCCTGGTTAACGGACGAGACGCCGCTCGTGACGATACCGTCCGTCGCGATCTTCTCACCGGGACGTACGACCATCAAGTCGCCAACCTGGAGTCGGGCAATCTCAACCGACTCCTCCTTACCTCCGCGGATGGCAGTCGCCCGCGGAGGAAAGAGGTCCGCCAGAGATCGTATCGAACGCCTTGTACGTTCGATGGAGCGCGCTTCCAGCGTGTTTCCCAGCGCAAACAGGAACATGACGGCCGCGGCCTCGAACCATTCGCCGATCACCATCGCGCCCGCAGCCGCGATCGTCATGAGGACGTTCATGTCCAGAACAAGGGAACGGAGGCTGTAGTAGGCGCCGCGAACGGCGTATGCGCCTACGGCAAGCCCCGCAACAGCATACAGCGCTTGAGACGGGGCGTCCCACCCGGAGAAGGAAGTCAACAAGCCAGCCAGGATCGCGACCCCGGCGATGGCCGTCAACGCGGTCCTTCCGTCAATCTGGAAAAACCCACGGCGATGCGCTTCTGTCCTGTCATCGGCCGCATCGGTACTATCCAGATCGACACCGAGTTCGCGGATTCGCTTCCGGATAGCAGAGATGTCGACTTCAGTGGGTTCGTACTCGACGCTGATCTTCCCCGCAGTGTAGTTGGTCGAAGCCCACAAGACGCCGCGCATTCTGCCGACGCCCTTCTCCACCTTAAGGGCACAGTCGAGACAGTCAAGGCCCACCAGGGTGAGCGTCTCGTGGCGCAGGTTCTGCTCCAACTCGATGCCGATACGCCTCGCTCGCCGTTCGACTTCTTCGATACTTGCTGAATGAGGATCGTACCCGAGAAGAAGGGTCGAGGTTTCGCGGTCAAGATCTGCAGACGATACGCCGCTCATCTGCAGCAGGGCATCCCTCAGCCGCTCCACGCATCGGTCGCACTCCTCTACGGCAGGAGGAAGCACCACCCGAAGACTCAGCGTCTTGGTGACATGCATCAGACAACCCTACGCGGAAGCCTTGGTCTACGGTTGAACGCCGAACAGGGATACCGCATTTCTATAGAGTATTCTCTCCAGATCCTCAGTTCCGAGAGAGGCTTCCTCGTAGGATCCCGCTATAAACCCCGGATGGATCAGATCCAGGTCGGTGCCGAATAGAATACGCTCCGCGCCGGCGATCCCCACCGAACGCCCCACCTTGTCTGTTTCCAGCCCGCTGCAGCAGAACTCCATGTAGACGTTCTCGGTATCCCTGATGACTTCGGCGGCCTCTCTCCAGGCATCCGCGCCGCCGTGTCCCATGATGAACGGCAGTTCGGGGCACTCGCGCGCTACAGACTGAATCTGAGACGGCGTCCCCGCGCCATAGGTGTGTATCAGCACAGGCCTGCGGTATTTCTCAATCTCGCGCAGGAGAGCCAGGGTCTTGGCGGAGTTGATCCCGAGTCTGCAGTACGCCGGATGAATCTTCACCCCGACGAAGTTCGGCCGCGCCAGGTATTCCTCGAGCTCTGCACAAGAGGCTTCGAAGTAGTTCGGATTGACGGTAACATACCCGAGCAGTTCCGGGTGGCCTTGAATGGCATCGGCCATCTGCTTGTTCCCCTCCCGAAAATCATAGACGATCGCGTAACTGGATGACATGATAGTCTTGTTGATGCCACGCCGCCGCATGAGTTCGAGAGAGTACTCGATCCCCCCCCGCCTCATCGGGAACGGCCACTTGCCGTAGTGCGAGTGCACGTCAATGATCGGAATGCCCTCAAAGGGATGATCCAGACTCAAGCTCAAGTCACGAACGCCGATTCCCAGGATGCGCCTCAGGTTGCCGCCGAATATCAGGGTCTTCTGATCATCCGTCAACTCGGCTTCCGCTACGCCATTGAGCGAGGCACGCATCGAGAGCGACGGGCTGTTCGATCCATACACCACCCGATCGGCCCCAATGGCATCGACCGTAACCCGCATTGAATCAGGCGTATCGTTGATCTGCGCCTCCAGGAGCATGCTCGGATGTTCGCGGGCCGCGGCTATGCCCTCGGCGAGATTGAAGTACCCCACCCCTGTGACGATCACGGGCACGGTGGTATCCTTGATTGCAGCCAGCACATCGGTAGGGCCGCCCGCACCCGCGCCGGACACTATCAGGGGCATGCCGAGGCGCTCGCACTCCGCCATAATCGGCTTGGACAATATGGAGTTTATCTTCCATCCTTGCTGCTCTGGAAAGAGCCTCAAGGCGACAAAACCCTCGCTCCTTCGCCTGCCGATCTCCTCCAATACGCCCAGGTGGCGACGGGGATCCACGGTCGCCACCGGCACCAACTCCGGGTTCGCCCGACAGACGGCCAGCGTCTCGTCGTTGCCTTCCGTGAAGTCGTATGCAACCCCCTTGAGCGAGTAGGCTAGAGCCGCCGCAACACCATACCGGCTCATCAAGGACTTCAGCTTCTCCACCGACACATCGGTATCTCGATACGGCATCGAGCCGAAATGCGTATCCGAGTCTATCACCTGGTAGTTCATGCTTCTCTCCGTGCGAAGTGGTGCGCGACCTTTCGGACAGCAGCGACTATGTCATCCACATCCCGGTCGGTGTAGAACTCGTTGCAGGCGAGAATGACGATAGTCCTCAGAATCTCCATCGTGTTGGGGCAATCGCTCTCCCTGTATTCGCGCTTGTTGGCACGGTGACAGGTGAAGGGACATCCGGAGTCGCCGTAGGTCATGGTGTCCAGAAATATCGGGTTCATATATATAGGCTTGCCGATGTACCCAACACCGGCCGGAATCCCTTCCTTCGTGAGAGCCTGGCCGAACTCGACCGGAGTGCACGTCAGCGCCGATTCGTCAATCGTTATCGCGTACTGCCACCAGGAATGCTTGCAGCCTTCCCTCACGACCGGAACCTTGACGCCGGGCGCATCCGAGATGCCTCTCGTAATCGCCTCAGCGATCTTCCTGCGCCTGCGCACGACATCTTCGACCTTCCCGACCTGCGCGGAGGCCACCGCGCCGGTGAGCTCGTTCATACGGTAGTTGATGCCCAGAAACGGGTAGTCGCGAGCGCCGGGCTCCCTGGGCCATCCCTTGTCCGAGAACAGGGCGGCTCTCCGCCCCAGGTCATCATCGTTCGTTACAGTGATCCCACCGTCGCCGGATGCCATGTGCTTCGACTGCTGCAAGCTGAAGCAACCAATGTCTCCCATCGTGCCCACGAGACGACCCTTGTACTCCGCAAGGTATGCCTGGCAGCAGTCCTCGATCACCTTCAGATTGTGTCTGCGCGCGATCTCCAGAATCGGGTCCATATCGGCGGACTGACCGAAAAGATGCACGACAATGATCGCCTTGGTCTTCTCGGTTATCCGCTCCTCAATGCTCTCCGGAAGCATGGTATACGTCTTCGGATCGAGATCCGCGAACACGGGTATGGCATTCTGAAAGAGTATGCCGACCAGAGTGCCCATATCGGTGATCGGAGCCGTGATGATCTCATCCCCCGGATTTGGATTGACCGCTCCGACCGCTATGTGTATGGCGGAAGTGCCGGATGTGGAGGCCACCGAGTGCTTGACCCCGAGCATCTTCGAGAAATCCTCTTCGAACTTCATCACGAACTTACCGCCGTACCGGAACAGATTGCCCGATTCAATAGCTTCTCGAAGATTCAACAACTCCTCTTCGCCGAAACCGCGACCGGACTTCCCGCTCACCGAAGGCAGTGGGTCCGTGCGAACCGGCGTGCCGCCGTCTATCGCCAGTCTCTCCCCGTTCAATGCAGCCACCTCGCATCGTCTGATTTGCGCGGGCGTCGCCGCCCGCATGTCTGGAGTTAGGTTACAGATGCCGCCACAAAAGTCCTCTGCCGAATACTGAACCCGCAGGCGATCAGTCGAGACTGAGGCCCCGGTCGGGAGAACCGGGGCCTCAGGACTTGGGTATGAGGTGACGAGCCACCGATGACGTCTATGCCGCCTTGCGCGGCTCGAACTTCGGCTTGTAGTTCTCGCACTTGTACGAAGCTGAGCTGTCCTGCGGGGACTCAGCCTCAGAGAGGTAGACGTAATCCCCTGAAACCGAGCAGCGCTGGTATGCCTCATCATACAGACCGCAGTCCACGCACCTTCGGAGAACCGTCCAACAGACGGCACACCTCATGCTGCCGACCAGTTCTATGCGGCCGCATAGTGGGCAATGGATATACACTTCCTTGAATCCGTGATCGTCCTTCCGAAGTGCGCATCTGAGCCTGTTGCAGAAGCCCTCCAGTTCTCGGAAAGCCGTGTCACACGTGCTCAACAACTGGTTCATCTCGTCCATCTTGAGATACTCGATGAGCCGCTCGTCGGCCAACTCCGCAAGCTGGTCCGCCGCCTTCTCCAACGCCTGAACGTGCTGCTTGGAGGTTTGTGCCTTGAACGGCTTCGTCTTCTTCTGCGCCTTCCCGATCTGCTTCAGCATCTCCTCGATCACGCGGATGGGCACGCGCAGGAAGGCTTCGGTCTTGGCAGGAACTTCGCGGATCGCGTCCAGAATCTTCTGCGTCTCGCCCACTGAGAGATTCTCGTCCTTGATCTTTCGCAGAAGGCGAGACTGCAGCGACCGATCCGAGTTGAGGCTCTTGAGAAGCCGGGCATGGGCCTCGCTGAATGACGCGCCGGATGAGCCATTGAAAGATTCGACGAGTTCGCGCTGAACCTCGTCCGGAAGTTCTAGAAGTTCAAGATGCCGGCGGAGCGTACTCTCGCTCACTCCCAGCGTCTTTGCACACCTGTCCCACGTCATGAAACTGAGCAGGCTCTCAATAGCCTTTGCGCGGTCAATCGGGTTCAGGTCCTCCCGCTGGAAGTTCTCCAGGAGCGCGTCCGCGGCGGCGTCTTCATCGGTCATATCGCGCACCACCGCCGGAATCTCACTCAGTCCGGCAAGTTGGCTAGCTCGGTATCGGCGCTCACCCATCACTATCTCATACTTGCCGTCCTTTGGCCGCACAACAATCGGTTCCAGAACGCCGCGCTCCCTAATTGACTGCGCCAGTTCCTCCAGACTGCTCTCATAGAAGGTCTGTCTGGGCTGTTTGCTGTTCGTGGTGATCTGTTCGATGCTGATACTCTGCAAGTTTGCACCCCCAAGCGTCCCCGGAGCCAAGACTCCCAAATGATATTATCGGACGGTCCAGTTCTTCTGATAGCCCTTGCCCCGCCTACTGGCCAAAAAACGGCATTTCTACCGGGTTCATGGGGTAGTACTGGCGCGCTAGAATCCCGCGCGCGAGAGTGTGGTTCGAACCGTCATGGCGCCGCCTACGAACCGCACCGTGACGGCACCGTGGTGATCGGTACGGTATATTCGCACTCCACGCGCTTCCAGTCGCGACAGAACCTCTCTCTGAGGGTGGCCAAAGGAGTTGCTGCGCCCGACGCTAATCACCGCAATCTTCGGCCGAGCAGCATCGAGCCAGTCAGCGGAGGTTGCATCGTTGCCGCCATGGTGACCGATCTTGAGCACGTCGCACTTCACGTTCATCCCCGACCGCATGATGTCCATCTCGGCATCATATTCCGCATCACCCGCGAACAGGATGCGATGCCCCTGGGATGAGAAGCGAAGCACCACTGAGCCGTTGTTGACATCATCCTGAGTGCCCGACAGCCGCTGGCTAGGCGGATTCAGCACTTCAGCCTTTGCTCCGTCGCCGAGGTCAAGCGTCTGACCTCTTACGGCCTGCCGGTAGAGAGCTCCACGATCCTTCACCACCTGCAGAAACTCACTGTAGAGGGGCGAAGGATGCGGGATGCACGGATCGAGCACCATACCGACCCGAAACTCGCGCACCACTGCAACGAGTCCCGACAGATGATCCGCATGGGGATGGCTAAGCACCAGCACATCAATGCGATTCACTCCCTTTCGCCTGAGAAACGGCGCGATGACGTTATACCCGACGTCGCTTCCACCGTCAGTCCCACCATCAATGAGCATCGTGCGACCCGAAGGGGTGCGCAGGAAGGCACAGTCTCCCTGACCGACGCTCAGGAACGCAATCTCGAGTGCATCGCCCCCGTGGACAACGAAGACCCTTAGAAGCGCCCAGCCCACGGTCAGCAGGATCAGCAGACCTGCGACTAGCAGTCCCTTACGAGGCATTCTGGTGTCTGTCATTATCACGAACCGGGCCGTGTCTGCGGCGATGAGTCAACTCCACCAACACCATGAGGCCGACATAGTAGGCCAGAATCACTATCCATGACGGTGATCGGACCGACCACGATGCCCACCACAGGTCGCCCATCACCGTCACGACCCAGAGCATCGAGCCCGCCGTCCACGAACTGAACACCGCCAGCGACGGTCCAAGCAATGGTATCCAAGAAGCGCTCAACGAAGCCAAGCCGAAGGCCGTCAACGCCACCACGAGAAGCGCCACCGCCGCATTCGCCGCGATTGACACGACCGAGACATAGTTGAAATAGTACGCCGTGATCGGCGCGGAGCCGACCGTCGCGGCGGCTGAGAGAGTCACGGCCGCGAACACATTCCTCCACGCCCAGATGCCGCCCCTCGCCACCGCACTCTTCACCCCGCCGGAGTTCTGGGATGGCGAGGACACCATCAGCCGCTCCAGAAACGGCGCTATCGTGATGATTGCAAGCACCGCGGCAAACGAGAGCTGAAATCCGACATCGTACAGATTGAGCGGGTTCGCGCCGAGGATCACCAGCCCCGACAACAGCACGATGTTCAACAGATCAGGAGACCGCCACAGGAGATACGCCGATAGAGACGCCGTCACCATGGCCGTGGCCCGCACGATCGAAGGACCCATGCCCACAAGCAGCGCGAAGGCCCACAGCAGCGCAATGAGCAGGATGTGCATCCACGCCCTTGGAACGGTCAGCCTGCGCAATATCCATCGGAATATCAGGAGGATCACGCCGCAGTTGTATCCGGAAGCCGCGAGCAGGTGCATGGTCCCTGTGCGCATGAAGGCTGACTGCACTCCGAGCGGCAACGAAGCGTAGTTGCCGAGCAGGACTCCGATCAGCAAACTACCCCTGTCGCCAGGCAGCATTCGCGCAATCCTGCCCATGATGGCATGCTTCATCACAGCCGCGAGGTGTCTGACGCCACCTCCGGCGAACCCAACGCGAGATATGTCACCGGTCGAGGCAGAGAGCGTGCAGTATATACCCCTCCGCATGAGGTAATCTCCGTAGGACCCGGAATCCGGGTTGGCGGCAGGGCCGGGAACTCGGAGCCGGCCGTGAACCATCACCCGGTCCCCGTGGAAGGGAACGTAGCCCGAACCGGACTCCTCCCAACTTGACCGGTAGATGGAAACCATCGCCCTTCCGGTAACCGGGTATCGGCTCGTGTAGGTCTCTGCCGATTCCGCGCGGACGACGAACCTCACGCTGCCGTCATCCCGCGGCTCAGGGTCGGAGACGATAACCCCTGTGACATGGACCATCTTCCCTTCGGCGAGACGCGATACGTCGTCCGCAGGCACCACCCAAGCGGCGGAAGTCCTGAGCATGCCAAGCAGAAACACTCCGGCAGCGAGCAGTGCCACGGCGCGGGGCAGCTTCCCGGTCGGCATGACGGCCGCCGCCAGGACGAGGGTCGTTCCGAGGAGCAGAGCAACTGAGGGAGGCAGACGCGTCTCGGCCGATAGAACGATACCGGCTATGTACACGACTGCGATTGGAAACAGCGGCCGCCTATGGAGGTTCATGCGAACCTCACAGCTTCACAAATGGACGCATCTTCTCGAGGGTCTTCGGGCCGATGCCCTTGACCTCCTCCAACTCGTCCACCGACTTGAATCCGCCGTGTTCGCGCCGATACTCAAGGATTCTTCCGGACATCGCGGGGCCTACACCCGGGAGCTTCTGGAGTTCTTGCTCACCTGCACTGTTGACACTGACCGTACCGTCGCCAGGATTCTTGAACTTGTCCGATGCCGACGCGGTCGCTCCAGCCGAAGGTGCCGGCGGCTTCCCGCCCGGCCCGGGATCGCCTCCCCTCACAACGGAAGTGGCCGGGGCCGGCGTCTTGCCTTTGAGGGCGATGTACACCTGCTGACCGTCCGAGAGCTTCTCGGCGAGGTTTATCGTCTCCAGGTCGGCACCCGAGGTAGCGCCACCTGCCGCCTCTATCGCGTCCTCAACTCTAGTACCAGGCTCCAGATCGTAGACGCCCGGCTTCGCCACTTCTCCCGCAACGTGAATGCGGAATGCCGGCGGGTCGTCCGGAGCCTCCTCCGCAATCACCGTCTCGACGCCACCCCCGTTCGGCTCGATCAAGCGCACGGGTCCTGTGATCGAACCGGCAGCACGAGATCTAGCCAAGTTCACGACGGACGCGGTGATACCGGCGGCGAGGATGAGGACAAGCACCACGATCTGAGGGCGCTTGTATGCAGGCATTGCGACTACACCTCCAACAGGAAGGGCATGAGATGTTTTTTCACGGCATTCTATCACCTGGGGCGGCGCAGCGCAATGACGCATGTGGCACTGGGCTGCCTGCACAACGATCCGATCGGGGACCGGCCGGACAGTCTCTGAAGACCAGGACCCCGAAGTTCTTCGGTTGATGGAATACTCCCGGCGACAGCGACCAGGCCAGGAACTGATCGTCTTCCACCCCCGGGCCAAGACGGTCTATGCGGAAGAAGTTCACCCGCCAAGAATCGCCATCCCGTGGAGGTGAGTTCGTGGCGCGTCCCTTGAACTCAGTCCATGGGATCGCGTACTCCGCCGTCCACCCACGGTCCACGTCCGTCCGATCGTCCACGGTTCCGTAGACCTTGACGCCGGTGTGCAGACCCAGCACGTTGTACTTGTTGCTAATGGAAGCGCGCCCCTGCCAACCCGCCGCAATGACCATCAGGTCCGCAACAGTGTTCCTAGGGCTGACATTGACCTCCCAGTAGTGCCGTCCCGTCCAGTCGGGGTCGATGAACATCTCGGCCGCCTCCTCAACGTAGATCGGATCGTCGCGCTTCGTATAGGTGCCCCAGATGTCATTGTCCTCAAACTCGAAGGCGACATACAGACACCGATCGTCCCAGAGCGCTCTGACGTACGTCGCGTGAACAGGCTTGTATCCGGCCTGGAAGCACTCCGTGAAGCCACTACCTACCGCCGCGAACGCCCACTCCTTCTCACCGATCACACCGTCAATACGCATGCAGGACGGCGCCCGGTACACGTCGAGATACGACCACTGGTTGGGGCTGACAATCTGCGGCTCTACGGTCACCACCACCTGACCGATCGCCAACAACGCAATAAGGAAAGCTATCATGCCAATCACTCCCTTCACCTCAACCGAGAACAAGAATCGCAAGCAACACAGCCCGAACTCACCGCGGCGACACATGCCCCATCTGAAGGACGCCGACGGATGGCGAGCGAGAGCTACTCTCGGTATAGCCAGCTCTCTGCAGCCCGAAGAAGCTCGATCACCTGCTCATCGGTGGTCTGTTCGAAATGATAGTACCATGAACCGACAGCGTAGAACGGTTCCGGCGTCTCCAGCACGATAAGATCCTCCACTTCGGTTCTGAGGCGCGAGACCGCGTCTGGAGGAGCGACCGGCACCGCGATCGCAACCGTACTCGGCTCATGAGAATAAGCCTCGCGGGCGGCGGCCGCGATCGTTGCACCGGTGGCGATACCGTCATCAACCAGCAGCACCGACTTCCCCTTCAGAGACGGAAAAGGCCGACCGCTTCTGTACACGACCCTCCGGCGAGCAATCTCCTCTCTCTGGAGGGCCACCTCCTCACTGATGTAGGATTCGCTGACACCAAGATGGCGGATCGCCTCCTCGTCGAGTACAACGATGTTCTCGCCGGCGACTGCCCCGACTGCCAGTTCAGACTGACCAGGCGCGCCGATCTTGCGCGGGATGATCACATCGAGCGGCGCCCCCAGTGCAGCTGCAACTTCATACCCGACGACAACGCCGCCTCGCGGAATCGCCAGCACGATGGCATCCGGGGCATCGTAATCCCGCAGTCTACCAGCAAGCCTTCGCCCCGCGTCAACGCGATTGTCGAAGATCATACCGAACTCCCATGGTTCAGGGTGCCAATAGCATTTGAGAAGCGCGCCAAGAAAAGAGCATCCAACGCGGTCCAGGAACTCATTCGGTCAGCGCCTCGGAAGAGACCTCCTCAAACTGCATATCGTACAGTTTCGCATAGACGCCGCCACTATCGAGCAGTTCCTGATGCGTGCCACGCTCCACGATCTCTCCTCCCTCGATCACGAGTATCATGTCCGCCTCGACGATCGTGGAGAGCCTATGAGCTATCACGAAAGACGTCCGCCCCCTCAGCAATTCCCTCAACGCCTGCTGGATGATTACCTCGGTCTGCGTGTCCACGCTCGACGTCGCCTCGTCGAGAATCAAGATTCGAGGATCCGCCAGAAGAGCCCTGGCGAATGAGACCAACTGCTTCTGCCCCGAGGACAGCTTCGTGCCGCCTTCGCGAACATCGGTCTCGTATTTCTGGGGCAGTTCCATGATGAACTCGTGCAAGCCGACCGTCATCGCCACGGCCTCGACCTCTTGATCCGTCGCTTCAAGCCGCCCGTAGCGGATGTTTTCCTTGATGCTCCCCGGAAAGAGGAACGCGTCCTGCAACACCACGCCCATCTGTCGGCGAAGCGACCTGATCGTAACCTCGCGGACGTCGTGACCATCGATGGTGATGCTTCCACCCCGGATGTCGTACTGGCGGCCGAGCAGGTTTATGATCGTTGTCTTGCCCGCGCCGGTCGGGCCGACGAAGGCGACGGTCTGCCCCGGGGCGACATCGAAGCTGACGTCCCTGAGGATCGGCGTCTCATCATAGGCGAAGTCCACCTTCTTGAACTCGACGTATCCATTGATCTGCGGAAGGTCCTTCGCGCTGGGTGAATCCTTGATCTCCTGCTCGGTGTCGAGGATATCGAAGATGCGCTCGGCACCGGCCATCGCGCCCTGCATGGTCTGGTAGAGGGTGCTCATGTCTCGGATAGGCGCATAGAAGAGATTCATGTAGGCGGCGAACTCTACGAGCACGCCAATGGTGAGCACCCCCGCGATGACCTGCAGTCCCCCGTACCAGTAGACCGCGCAGATGCCGCACATGGTCAGCACGGTGATCAACGGGCCGAAGACCGCTTGAATCCTGGCAGCATACAGGACGGCCTGCCGGTTATCTTGGTTGACCTGCTTGAACCGGCGCAGGTTCTCGCCTTCCCGCGAGAACGATTTGACTACACGCACGCCCGACACGTTCTCGGCCACCGATGCGGTGACGGTCGCGACCTTCCTGCGAACGTCCCGATACGCCAGCCTCGCCTTGGCCCGGAAGAGACTCGTCACGATCGCCATGACAGGCACCAGGGAGAAGGTGATGAGCGCCAGTTGCAGGTTCTCCCGTACCAGAATGACCACGATGCCGACGACCATGAAGATATCCGTGATGATCGACAGCGTGCTCGATGTGAGCAGGTCGTTGACGGCATCTACGTCGCTGGTAAGACGCGCGATAATCCGACCGATCTCACGTTTGTCAAAGAAGCTGAGAGATAGATTCTGCAGGTGAGAGAAGACGGTGTGGCGGATATCGTGCAGCACACTCTGACCCAACCTCTGGACGACGATCGTCTGTATTACCTGGAAGACCCAGCGCACGGCGAAAACACCGAGGTACATCAGCGCGACTCTGACCACGACATCCATGTCGCGCTTTCCGATTCCCTCGTCGATCGCCATCTTCCACAGCTTCGGCTGTATCAGTCCGATGCCAGAGGTAGCTAGTACCACAATGGCTGCAAGGGTCAGCAGGCCTTTGTAGGGTTTGACAAAGACGAGCGCTTTGCGCGCCAGCCTCGGATCAAACGCTTTCCCCAGTATTTCATCGTCGTATACGTGCTTGGCCATCTATTCCTCTCCACCGAACTGGAGACGGTAGATCTCTCTGTAGAGGCCGCCCTTCGCGAGCAGTTCCCTGTGCGTACCCATCTCGACCACGCGTCCCTTGTCGAGGACGACGATCTTGTTCGCTCGCTGGACGGTTGATATCCGCTGGGCGATGACGAACGTCGTGCGGGACTCGGTGAGCGATACGAGCGCCTTCTGGATGAGCAGTTCAGTCTCGGTATCAACGCTTGAGGTGGAGTCGTCCATGATCAGGATCGGCGGGTTCATCAGCAGTGCGCGGGCTATCGAGAACCGCTGTTTCTGACCGCCCGAGAGGTTGACCCCCCGCTCGCCGATCTGAGTCTCATATCCCTCAGGGAGTCCCTCGATGAAGTCGTGGATATTCGCCGACTTCGCCGCCTCGATGACTTCCTCCAGGTCGGCATCGGGCTTTCCGTAGGCGATATTCTCCTTCGCCGTGTCGCCGAAGAGAAACGTCTCCTGCGCGACGATACCGATGTGCTTGCGGAGGGACTTCAGCTTGTAGTCCCTGATGTCTACACCATCGATGAGGATCGCCCCTTCGGTCACATCATAGAACCTCGGCAGCAGGTTGATTATCGTGCTCTTGCCGGACCCAGTAGGACCCACGAAGGCGACCATCTCACCCGGCTGTACATCGAGGCTGACGTTGCTAAGCACCTTGCTCCCGTCATCGTAGCTAAACGACACATCGCGGAACTCAACACATCCAGTGCAGGTAGAGAGCACCTTCGTCCCGTCCTTCACGTGCGCTTCAGGGTGAGTATCCAGAATCTCGAAGACTCGGTCCGCCGCCGCGACGGCGTTCTGAGTCATGTTGACGATCCAGCCCGACATCCGCACAGAGCCGATCAGCCGCATCAGGTACGCATTGAATGCCAGCAGTTCGCCGAGCTTCAGCGTCCCGTTGACGACCTGCTTTCCGCCGTACCAGAGTATCAAAGTCGTGGCAACCGCCGTCGTGAAATCCATGAAGGGCATGTACTTAGCGGAGACCACCGCCGTCTCCATATTCCGCTCGAGCAGAGCGTAGGACTGCTTGTCGAACTTCTCGATCTCGTGGTCCTCACGCGCAAACGCCTTCACTACCCGGATGCCCATGAGGTTCTGCTGGATGGCGGTCGTCATATCGCCGCGCTGGTTCTGGACTGCGGTGTAGAGCGGACGGATCGTCCCGCCGAACTTGAAGACCGCCGCGATCAGGAACGGCGATGTGGACAGGGCTACCAGCGCGAGTCTCCAGTTCATCAGGATACAGATGGTAAGCACCCCCAGGAACACGAGGGTATCGGTCACCAGGTGGGTGATGCCGTGACCCAGAAAGCGACTGAGCGCCTGCACGTCGGAAGTCGCCCTCGAGATAAGCTGGCCGGTCTCCGCCTCATCATGGTAGCTGAACGAGAGCCTCTGTATGTGGTCGAAAAGCCTGTTACGGATATCGTAGATCGTCTTCTGGGCGGTAAACTCCGTGAAGTACTGCTGCCCGAACCGAAACACCCCCGTGACGGTCGCCAGGACGACAATCCCCAGAGCGTAGTATGGGAGCATGTGGTAGCGACCGCCCTTGAGGGCATCGTCGACAATGAGCCTAATCAGTTGGGGAGCGAGTAGTTCGAGGCCGGCGACAGTGATCAGGCAGGCGACGGTCAGAAGCAACCAATGCCAGTACCTGAGGGCAAATGTTAGTAATCTTCTGACGGTACGCATAACAAACTCCGCCTGCAACGTTAGACGAGAAACAGAGAACCGTAGGCCAGCGTTGTCAGAGTTCCGGGGGCTACGATCCGCAGCTCATGCGTTGACTTTCCTTTGTGATATTCCCCAGACAGATCGAATCTCCCTCCGTGACATCCGCCGTCAGCACCGCTCGAAAGACTCCGCATCTCAGGACAGATGAAAACCGCATTGCCATGACGAACCCTCTTCTGAATGTCAACCGACTTGTCGGGAAGGGAGCGTACCGTCAATGGCTAGACGCAGTCTGCTTGTGCCCATCTTGATAGCTCTGTGGATCGCCACCGGTCCTTTGCACGCCCAGTCTGACCGCACTTACCCTGAGGTAGGCCCGGGTCTGCAGTACACCCACGAGCGGATCGGCGACGTACCCTGGGCGATACACGTTCTCAAGATTGACCGTCGCTCTCCAGACTTCCGGCTGATCTCCACGCTCGGGCAGGGTACGATCTACGGGCTCAGCGGAATCAGTAAGCATGTGGCTTCGGTGCCCTCGGACCTCGGGACGCCGGCTGCCGCCATCAACGGCGACTTCTACCGGATAGCCGTCGGTCCGTATCAGGGTGATCCGACCGGCCTCCAGATAGTGCTCGGCGAGCTCGTAAGCGCTCCGACCGGGCCCAGCTTCTGGATAGACCCATCCGGCAGGCCTCAGATCGGCGAGGTCCTGTCGCAGATGAAGATCACCTGGCCGGACGGGAGCACGACCCCTATCGGGCTGAACGAGGAGCGCAGGGATGACGCAGCGGTTCTCTACACGCCGACGCTCGGCCCGTCCACCCGCACAACCGGCGGCCGGGAGTTGGTGCTCGAACGCGTCGAGGACCCGTGGCTCCCCATCCGCCCGGGACAAATGTGCAGGGCGCGGGTGCGCGAGGCGAAGGAGAGCAGTGATACGTCGCTCACGCCGGACACGATGATCCTGTCGCTCGGGCCTAAGCTCATGGAGACCGTCCCGTCGGTGAAGGCCGGCGACATCGTCCGTCTCACCATCGCCACATCGCCCGACCTCACCGGCGTGGATGTGGCGGTCGGCGGCGGACCGATCCTCGTGGCGAAGGGGAAGAAGATGCCGTTCGGGCCGAACGAGCCCCGCCACCCACGGACGATGATCGGGTGGAACGCGCACTACCTCTTCTTCGTGGTAGTGGACGGGCGGCAGCCGAGTCTCTCCGCGGGGATGACGAATGCGGAGATGGCCTCTCTCATGCGGCGGCTCGGGTGCACGGACGCGATGAACCTGGACGGCGGAGGGTCCTCAACATTCTGGCTCGGCGGCAGGGTGATGAACGTCCCATCCGACGGACGCGAGCGCAGCCTCGCGAACGCGCTGATCCTGCTCAGAAAGCCCCCGGCTGCTCCGTCCGAATAGCCGAATGCGGTGCCGCTGTTACTCGATGCCGCGTTGAGCGTCCCAACGGCTCGTCGGGAAGCCCCGATTCCTTTTCGGGAAGCCCCGATTTCTTTTCGGGATGCCCCGACTTCTTTTCGGGACGCCCCGATTTCTTTTCGGGATGCCCCGACTTCTTTTCGGGACGCCCCGATTTCCTTTCGGGACGCCCCGATTTCTTTTCGGGATGCCCCGATTTCTTTTCGGGATGCCCCGACTTCTTTTCGGGATGCCCCGACTTCTGGACGCGCTTGCGGCTCCACCGCGCTACTTCACAGCGTAGACGTCAACGCCGCACGAGAAGTAGACCGTGCCGTCCGGGCCGAGGGCGACGTTCTCCACCCTGGCTGGCGCGTCGGCCAGGTGCTCGTGCCCGCCGGTCGCAAGATCGAGGGCGATGATTGAGTTCTCGCTGCCGTAGATGAGCCGGGCGTCTGGAGTGGACGCGATCGAGTTGCAGGTATGCACCGGAATGTCGGAGGGGATGCCTTCGACCCACTTAGGGCTCGCCGAGTCGAAGATGCGCACCTTTCCCGATCCGGTCACCGCCGCACGACCGAGCTTGTCGCTGCACCCCAGTGGTCGTACCGACGTCGCGCCTTCATAGACTTCTTTGTAGACGATCTCACGCGTCGCAACGTCAATGACGCAGAACCCGGCGGATTCGCCCTTCTTGTTCGGCAGACCGTTCCCGGCGAGCGACGTGCCGGCGTAGATGTACTTCGAGTCGACGGCGATGCCGGCCATCGCCTGCTCGCCGAGCGGGTTCTCGATCAGGTCGGTCTTGTCCCTGGCGGGGTCGGTGATGGAAATGGCGCCGCCGTACCTGCCGTATTGCGCCATCCAGCCGGTGTAGAGCTTCCCATCGGGGCCGAAGACCGTGCCGCCGATCGGGCGGATGTACCCTTTGCTGCCGAGATGCGCTATGACGCGCGGGTTCTCGTTGTCCCACTGATTCCACGGCTTGTCGGCGTTGTAACGGACGATGTCACCACCGGCGTAGGCGACCGCGAAGGTCTCCCCGCCGTGGAAGGCGACGTCGTAGACCTCCCCGCCGCCGTCGCAGATCGTGCTGGTATTCGTCACCTTCTTCGTGGCGGGATCCATGAACCAGAGCGTCTGGCCAAAGGTCGGCCCGCCCCACAGGCGGCCCTTCTCGTCCGCCCGGAGGAAATGCGTCTGTCGCGGCGCGGACTCCCCGGGAATGCGCCGGAGGTTCAGCTTCGTGTCGCCGGGTTTCATGACGAAGTAGTCCTGGCCACGCACGCCGAGCAGGTTGCCCTCCCGATCGTATGCGAGCACCCGGCCTCCGCGCAGATTGATATCGGCGAT
This sequence comes from Armatimonadota bacterium, assembly GCA_017993055.1. Classification (NCBI taxonomy): domain Bacteria; kingdom Bacillati; phylum Armatimonadota; species Armatimonadota bacterium. The sequence continues at coordinate 13,194 of JAGONM010000029.1, read as the reverse complement.
GAAGCGCAGATCCTTCTCGCCAAACCTATAGGTATAGCGACGGTTACCCTGGTAGAGCACGAGCATGTCGTCGTTGCTGGCGTAGCTATCGACGCTCCACGCGCCCTTCTCGGCGGGCGGAGTCGGGAACGGCGCGGGGACCTCGTAGAGCGTCTTGCCCTTGTACGCCTTTCCTCCCGCGAGGAAGTATCCATGCCACGACACACCGTTCAGCACCCCTTTGATGCTCTTCGGCACGGGGATGAAGTCCTTCTTCGCCGGGTCGAAGATCATCGTCGTGTTCTTCTCCTGGCCGAAGCTGCAGAGGATGCGCCCATCCGGGAGCGCGGTGACGTACCGCAGATACATGTTGGGAGGAGCAGGGTTGCCGAGATCCTCGACCGAGTAGGCGTTGAGATCGAGCGCGCCGAGCTTGCCGCCGCCGTAGGTGCCTCCGTAGACGCGCCCGTCGCTCCCGATCGCAAGGTTCCAGATGTAGCTCTCACCAGGGAACTCGGAGACCTGCGTGAACTCCATCTTCCTGAGGTCAAACACCATGAAACGCCCGTCGTAGAACGTCCCAACCACCAGCCGATCGCCCGAGACCTCATTGAGCGCCCACGAACCGGCTCCGGCGGGGGCGGTGAAGACTTTGGCAAAGTCCTTCTCGGGGTCGATGAATATCAGCTCGGCCCCCGCATTCTCGTTCATGTTGCTGAGAACGAGCATGTCGCGGCCCGATGCGCGGTCAATGACCACGCGTCCCGCGAGCACGTTGCGGGCCTGGCACGGCTGGCCGAGGTGCACGATCTCCGCGGAGGCTGTTGCGGCCAGGCAGAGTGCGGCAAGAGCGATAAGCGCGGTAGTGTTCAAAGATCATACTCCTATGCGTTTGTCAGCGCCTGGGCGGCGGCGTACGCCTGCGTTGATTCGATCGGAACGTCATTGAGGATCGATGCCTCGCGGGCGAGGCGCATGCACTCGTCGTATGCGAGGTGCCGATCGATCGGTCTGGGCGTCGGGCCGACGAGCGACTCGAAGTTCAGGCGGTAGATCTTCGCCAACACCTCCGGTGTGAGGGCGATCCCACGCATGATGCCATCCTCCGGCGGGCCGAGCACGAAGTCGGCGCCCTCCGGCACGCGGTACTCATCGGACGTCGAAAGCCAGCGGGTGATGATCCCCAGCCGCTTGCGAGCCTCGTCGTCGGTATGGTTGCTCGATATGTCGGTCCCAAGGATCAGGCGGTCCTGGTAGCGCATGAAGAACTCGCAGGCGGCATCCACGTCCATGGACATGTTGTAGAACATCTCGATGCCCGGGCACACGTCGAGCTTCACGTTCGGGTAACGATCAAGCAGCCGGGCCGCGCGTGGGAGATCGGCGGAAAGGAAGTAGAAGTGCGCGAACACAATGTTCAGGTCCGGGTGGCGCTCGAGGACGTTCCCGACTTCGGTGTAGAGTTGCTCCTTGGGTATCCACGTCTGGTCGTAGCCCCAGTCCCTGGACTTCGCCCAGCCGGGAGTCAACTCTGGATACCAGAACTCCTCAGGGTCGTTGACGTGCCAGATAATCGGGACGCCGAGCGCCTCCACGTGTTCGAAGTACTCCGCGAAGTACGGGCCGTCAATGGGGACGTCCACCATCCGGCGGTGGGTCGGCTTGTTCTCGAGCATCTTAATGCCGTCGCAGCCGATCGCAACCAGGCGCTCTACCTGCTCGACAAGGGACGGCGCTCTGATCTTGCCATCGCTCCAGTAGGACGAGTGATCGAGCCCACCGAAGACGTAGAAGTTGCCGGGGTACTCCACCTTCGTGGCATAGCCGGAGGGATTGTGGTTGATCACTTCGCGGCTGTAGATGCAAACGACGTTCATCCGCTCGACGCCGACCGCGGCCCGGATGCGCTCCATAGCGGCGCGCTCGCTGACATGGCGAAGGTGGACATGGCTGTCGATGATGCGAATGGGACACATGAGACCTATAGGACACGCGGGACTCTGAACGTGTGCCTGCCTGCTTCCGTAATGGTGATCTGCGGTTGGCCGGGGAGCGTGAGATCGGCGGTCATGTCCTCCGGGATCGTGAAGGTCATGATGAACTCGTCGCCAATGATCTTCCACTCGGCCTTGATATCGCCGAGCGGAGTCGGAACGATCCCCCTAGCCCACCTGAGGTCGGCGGTGTTCGGGGCAATCGTCACATGTTTGAACCCCGGCTCTGCGGGTCGGACACCGAGGATGTACGCCGGCAGATAGGCCGTCGGCGCGGAGGCCCATCCGTGGCACAGCGAGTTGTTCGTGTTCCACTGCTCCCAGAAGGTCGTCGCGCCCCAATCGAGCATCACGCCCCAGTTCTTACGCATGTAGTCCAGCGACTCCTGCACCATTCCGTGCCGCAGAAGGGCCTGGAGCCAGTAGTATGCGAAATACGAGCCCGCCGGGACGACCTCTTTGGACGGGTCCATGCAGTACCGCAGGATCTCCATCCGTCGGTCCATGGGCGCGATGTCGTACGCCGCCACGAGCGCGTTTGGCATCTGGCTCGTCTTCGGCGAGAACGCCTGCTTCTCCTCTGACCAGTACTCGGGGTACGCGCCTCTGGCCGGATCGTAGAGCCGAGTGTTGATCGCCGTCTGGAGCGCGGATGCCATTGCGGAGTACTTCTCGATGCCCCCGGAATCCCCCGCGACACGCGCCATGTTCGACGCATGAGTGAGCGTCTCGTAGTAGAAGCAGTTCAGCACGGAGACCGCACCCTCGTACTCGGTCTGCGTCCACTCGATGAACATCCAGCCGGGGACGTTCGAGATCAGGCCGTTCCTGTCCCTGAACTTCTCGAAGAAGCCGATCAGCTTCTCGACCTTCGGGTACATTTCCCGCACGAGCTCAGCGTCGCCCGAGTAGGTGTAGTAGTCCCAGATCGAGCCGACCCAGATCAGGCTGAAGGAGGGGATATACTGATCGAAGACGCCGGGATAGAAGCAGGCGGTCTGGCCGTCATCGCCTTGCGACTGGCCGATCTGAACAATCCCCTGGCGGATGAGCTTGTAGTCGCCGAACGCGTGGTAGTTGCTCATCGCCTCGAGCCGCGCGTCGCCCCACCACTGAGTGCGCTCCCTCCACGGGCAGTCGGTGTAGGCGTCCTCCATGTTGAGCTGGACGGTATATGCTCCGATTCGCCAGATGTCGTTCAGCCGCTTGTCGGAGCACCGGAACTCGCCGTTCCATCGGACGGGATAGGTGCTGAAGTTGACACTCACGGACTCGACGGTCACCGGCTCGGTGATGTCCCGGAAGTCCATCTGCATGTACCGAAACCCACGGCGGTCGAAGACCTCCCATTCCTGGCGGCCCGGCTTGATAACGTACCGGTCGGCGTAGTTGACGCCGTGCCGATTGGGATCGACCTTGCCGTTGGTGAGGAGCTCCCCGTATCCGAGGTCGATCATACCCGTGCCCTTTGTCGAGATCTTGATCCGAGGCATTCCGGCGACCTCCCAGCCGAAGTCGAGGACGAGGTAGACGGCTTTCCCCGCAGCCCGTTCCTCGGGCGAGAGCGGGTAGACGGTGCATAGCCCCCTGCCCTCGTTCAGGGCCTGCCACTTCTTCCGCGCCTCCGATTCCTTCATCCCGCGCGGGGCAATCGGCTGGGCCTTGAAGATATCCTCCACATTCGGCCTCAAGAAAAGCGCCGACGTGTTCGATGCCATCCTGTCGGAAGGCGTCTTCTTCTCGCGCGACATCAGCGGCGCGACGTGGTTCTTCGGCACATCGACGCCCGAGGGATCGGCGACACCGACCTCGACGACGCCGACGGGATGGATCTCCTTCTCATAAAGGAACGGGATCGTTCGCTCGGTCAGGTTGCTCCACGGCAGAGGCCCTCTGATGACGGTCGCACGCTCCCACTTCGAGTCGTCGAAGCCGACCTCGGTCCAACCCTGAGGCGCCTTGTTCGCGTCGAAGACCTCGTAGAACTCCTGCTGGATCGAGATGCGCGGGATATCGCTCTCCCAGGCATCGGCACGCCTCACCCGCCAGAAGTCGTCGGAGACGATACTGAGGCTCTTGTTGCCGGCGTAGGAAACCTTGCCGTCGAAGAGGAATCCGCCGCGCCCGAGGTGGTAGGTGAACGTGTTGATCCCGTAGTGGTGGACGAGCGCCGCGATCGAGTTCTTGCCCTTGTGGAGGCTCTTCGCCAGGTCGTAGGTGTCGTACTGCTGCCAACGCGGGTCGGAGCGCACCGGTCCGCGCCCGACGAGCCTGCCGTTGACGTAGAGCTTGTACCGACTGTCGGCGGAGACGTAGACGATCACCTCCGTCGGCTCGGCGGGCAAGTCCACGACCCTGCGGACGTACATGTAGCTGTTGACCGGTTGCTGAGGACTGGAATCCCAGATCCAGGCGGTATCGGCGGTTATCACAGAAATCTCCTCGGAGAGCGCTGATCCATCACGTCTTGCGACACGAGGAATCCAAGGATCAGATTCCTCGCTCCGCTCAGAATGACAAGACGTGGCGCGGAAGTATCAGTCGCCGAGCATACGAAGCTGCTTCTCTATCAGGGCGACGTGATGCACTTCTTCCATCATGATCTCGTCAATCCTGTGCCGTCCCAGGCGCTCGGGCACCATATCCCGTATTCCCGCATAGAAGACGACCGCGTCCTTCTCTCTGTCGAGCGCAACTTCGAGGATGCGCTTGTACGTCGGATTCTCGCAGAGCATCTCCTGCGGCTTCATCCTCGAGGTGAATATGGCACGATCAGCCATCGCCTTCAAGTACAGTCCTACCTCGTTGTCCGGATCGAACACCGTAGGCTCTTTCTCCTCACGATTCAGCCCGTCGCGCATCTTCGCGAAGAGCTCCGCGTGCGAAACCTCCCAAGCCGCGAGGTCGGTAAGGAGTTGCTTGTGCTGGGGATTCTCGATGCAATCGGCCGCCGCGGAGTAGAACTTGATGCCGTTCTCTTCCACCCGCTGCGCGATCTCAAGGATTTCGTCTGCGCTGAACTGGTTGGACATGTCAGCCTCACTTGTTTGTGGGTTCTACGCCAGAGTATACCACGGAGAGGATGGGAAGGCAAAGAGCCTCACTCCCCCATCAACACTACGCGCCGAACGAGAATCCTCACCCCCACCGACGAGCATGGGTCAATGCGCAGGCGCAAGAGCGGCGTCCCCATCTTCTCCCAGCAGACTACCTCGGACACGTCAATCGTCGGGCTGCCGTCCGAAGGCCACGCCGCCGCCGCCGAGGCAAACTGCGTGAACGCAGGCAGCAGCCCCGTCGCCCAGAAGACCTCCATCTCTCGACCGCCGACGCCCTCCGGGGCACCTCCGAGCAGCCTGCCCTCCACCACAATGCGCCGGATCTGCCGCATCGCAACCTTCAGCTCCGGAAGCACGATCTGCGGATCCCCGCCAGTCGTCACGAACCATGAGCCTGCCGAGTCCCGTTTCTCCATCGACATGTCGGCGAGTGATATCTCCTCCGTCGAAACCCCGCCCTCGGCCAGATCGAGCACACAGGGCATTCTCACGTCCGGTACTTCGAAGCTCTTTCCCGGCGGGTTCAACTTGGGGGTCTTACTCGGCCACGGCTTCGATTCGTTCTCCTGCGCGATCTTCAATTCGTCCGGAGTAAGCACGCTCCACGACACGATCTCCTCCGCCGTCGGAAGCCGCTTGTCCGGCGACTTCTTTCCCACAACCTCGGCAATTGCCTCGAGAAACCCGAAGCCGAACTCCTTCGACGGCTCGACGCATGCGCCCTCGCCCCACTCGTTCCATGCCTCGACAAGCACAACCGGCGATTCGGGGTTCGTGTTCTTCATCGCTCCCTTGAGCATTTTGGCGAAATCCGCCGGATTGTTGTCCGTGTTAATGAACGCACGCTCCACTCCCGCGCGTGGACGATCATCCCAGCCGGAGAACGTTGTCGGCCAGTAGGGAAGTCCCACCTTCGCGCCGCTACGCGCGAGGGTCGGGTAGTGACATTCCGCCATGAGTGCCGCAAGTTCGGGGTACGGGACTGCCTGTGTGTCCCAGGCGATGCTTGGAGGGCGCATCCAGCAATAGGTATACGCACAGAAGGCATCGAAGCCGAGCGACTTGAGCATGGCTATGTACGCCGGGGAACTCCCCGAATAGACCGCCACGAGGTAGAGATCACCTGCGCCCTTCTCCTGTGCCCGCGCCCGCATCGCCTTGAGCGACTCACGCAGCGCATCCTCCCCGCCAAAGCTCATCAGCTGTCCGATATCGTAGATCATGAAGACCGGACGTCCGTCTACCCTCAGGTAGTTTGGCCGATGGAAGTACCTCGAGCAGAGAAGATCGGTCATTTCGAGTACGGCGCGCTTAGACTGATCGAGCGGCCTGAGCCACCAGGAGCCACCGTGGTTGCACCAGTGGACGCAGAACCTGACATCGTTCGCCTGCTTCGATTGGAGAAAGCCCCGATCCAGAGATTCGTAGAGGAACTCCTGCCCGGCGTTGTAGTACCAGTCGAATGCGATAAAGTCCAGGCCATGAGTCGTCATCCAAGGAATGTAGTAACTCCACAATCGCGGATCGGCGTCGTTGTAGAATCCGCACGACGCACGCGGGACGGCGGCCTTCATGATCGCCGTTCGCCATTCGCTCGACTCACCGGCTGGATTCTGGGCGGCGCGGTACCATCCCGGGAAGTAGTATACTCCGACCAGGGGCTTTGCACCCGCGCCAGACGCACGAGCGACTATCATCATCGCGAGAAGCAGCATGGCGATTGTCAACGATCTGTGCATAGCGTATCCTCCGTGGATAGCGCGAAGCGATTGAGCCCGGCACCGCAGCTGTCGTCACACAGGCGGTTCCGTCTGTTTCGGTTCAGGCTTACGGATTGTCTTGCCGGCGACGACGAGGGCGTCTATGACGCTGTATACGTAGGCGACGATGAAGATCAGGCCGGTGATGAGAACGAGCGGGTTCGTGTAGTAGAGCAGGTTGTTCAGGTTGCTGATACCCGACGGATAGCGCTGAAGGAGAGCGTAGGTCGTGACGAACAGGAGAAAGCTTCCAAATATGACCGACGATTTCACGATCTCGCCGTTATAGAACTGGCCCAGCCCGGGTATGAGCGCACTGAAGAACGCGATGCTCGGGCTCCTCTCCTTTGGCGCGTACTCATGGGGGTTGAGAAGCATGTCGCGGGCGAGTGCCTTCTCCCGCTCGCGGTCCGCTATCTCCAGGGTAACCTTTGCAAACTTCTTTTCGAGGGAGTCCCTACCCGGAGCGTACTGGAGGCCCGTGCGGTACTCCGCAAGGGCGGCGTCGAGCTTGCCTGATTCGTGAAGGATGTCCGCAAGCATCTCCCTGAAGACGACATCCTCCCGCGCGATCTCCAGGGCTTTGCGGCACGTATCCTCGGCTTCCAGAACCTGGCCTCTCAGCCGGTGGAGGTTGGCCTGTCCGAGCAGGCGCTCCAACTCACGCTCGCGGTCAAGCTGCTGATCCTTGCCCATCTACGAGACCCCCTGCGACTCATCAGGCGACATGGGTGGAGGACTGCCTTTCTCGGCGCCTGACCAGTATGCCTCGAGCCGATAGAAATCCCTCTCCTCCGGGGCGAAAACGTGGACGATGACATCACCATAGTCGAGAAGGACCCAGGTCGCGTGTTCATACCCCTCGAGGCGCTTCTTCTTTGCACCATTGTCTCGTAGTTTCTCGATGACGGCGTCGGCGATCGTACGGATATGTATGTTGGAGTTGCCGCTCGCGATGATCAGGTACTCTGTCATGATCGTACGCTCGCGAACGTCTAGTCGGACGGGTGCAACGGCCTTCTTTTCGTCCATTGCCTCAAGAATAAGCGAGGCCTTGTCTTCCGATGTCATGCGGTTCCTTTCGTATCGGTGCCGAGCCGTCGTCTACGTCCCGGAAGCCAGAGCCACGTAGTCGCGTCCGACGATAACGGTCACGTCCGCCGGAGCCGTCTCATCCGGCTTAAGTTTTATGGTCTGCGAGTTCAGCAGTGCCGCGAGTTCGCGCGCGCCGTCCTCGCTCCCGTTGTGCCGAATGATCTCGCTGGAGACGTAATCGAAGCTCTCGGCATTACCGACAGACTCGACCGCGTAGCCCTTCTCTCTCAACATTTCGGCAACCCTGGCGGCCGCCCCGCTCACGCCACTGCCGTTCAGAACCTCCACCGTCGGCAGCTCTCCGTTCGGCGGATAGAAGAGGTTCTGGACGACTCGCGCCGTGTCTGCCCTGTCGGCAACCCAATAGCTCAGCCCGCTAATCGTATCCGGAACACCGGGAAGAGTCGCCATCTCCACGGCGGAGAGGTCGAGCTTCGAGGCGAACCTGGCGAGGTGCATAATATCCTTCGGACTCATGTCCGTGCGTACGTTCTTCAGGACGGCGTCCATCATGCCGGGGAGCCTCGGCAGGTTCGCCGGCTCGACCGCTTTTGATGCAAGAGCCTTGAGGAACTTCTGCTGTCGCTGTATGCGGGTGATATCTCCCATCGTATCATGGCGGAAGCGGACGTACTGCATCGCCTTGTCGCCGTCCAAGACCTGAAGGCCCTTCTTGAGGTTGATGTATAACCCACCGCGCCGGTCCGTGTAGCGCATGTTCTTATCAACGTCTATCTCGACGCCACCTAAGGCATCCACCGTGCCCTTGAAGCCTTCTATATTCGTTACAATGTAGTAGTCGGGGCGGACACCCGTCAGTTCCGAGACGAGAAGGCAAGTCGCCGCAGGACCACCGCTTACATACCCGGCGTTGATTTTGCCGTACCTGCCTCCACCATCGAGATCCACGCGCGTATCCCTCGGTATCGAGATCGCCGCAACGCGGTTGGCGTTGAAGTCAATGGAGGCGAGGATGATGGTGTCCGAGAGTCCGCGACCCTGCTTTACACCCGTGTTGTCTTCCCCCAGAACGAGTATCCTGACGACAGGCGCTCCGTCAAACGGCCGGTCGAAGATCTCGCTCACGTTGAAGTTCATGCTGCCCCTGGAGAGATAGAACCCGAGGAACGACCCGACGGCGCCCGCCGCAATCAAGCTGATCAATACCATGATGACCGTGCCGATGCGGCCCATCCCTCGCTGATCTTGCAGTACGTGTAATATGCGTCTCATCATAGGGGTTGCAGGTAGAGACCGTTTCTCCTTATGTATTCTTCCACACCCGCGGGTACGAGATGGCCTATCGGACGCCCCTCGGCGACTCTTTGACGAACATCGGTCGCTGAGACGTGCATCTCGCGCATCGGAGGCATGTCAATACTCGCAAGGAACTTCGCGGGCAACTTACTCTCCAGCTCACCAAGATCGAATCCCTGCCTCGGGAGCGCGACGAACCGGGCTAGTTCCGGCAGCGCCTCCGCTTCATGCCAGTTCTCGATGTCCAGTATCTCGTCGGCTCCCGCTATGAAATATATCTCCGCCTCGGGCCCAAGCTCCTCCCTGAGCGCCCGTAAAGTATCCACCGTGTACGAAGGCCCCGGGCGGTCGATCTCCATCCTCGACACCTCGAACTGCGTATAGCCTGCTATTCCGAGCCGCGTCATCTGATACCGGTGCTCCGCATCGGAGACCGCTCTGCCCGCCTTGTGAGGAGGCTGACCTGCGGGCATGAAGATCACCCGATCGAGGCCGAACCGCAGCCGCGCCTCTTCCGCCGCGGCGATGTGCGCCATGTGCGGCGGATCGAACGTCCCACCCATGACTCCGATCCGACCCCCGTCGCTCATACTCCGAGTACCAGATTGTCCCGGTGAATGACTTCGTCGAAATCCTTGTATCCGAGGATCGCCTCAATGTCCGAACTGCGTTTCCCTTTGATCTTCTCGATCTCATCCGCACTGTAGTTGACGAGTCCGCGGGCGAATTGGTTTCCGCGCACGTCCAAGACACGCACCAGATCGCCGCCTGTGAAGCTTCCCTGGAGACCGGTGATCCCTGCGGCGAGCAAGCTCTTTCCGCCGTCAAGGATCTTCTCCCTCGCGCCGTCGTTCACGGTAATGCTTCCACGACACGCCGCGCCAAATGCGATCCAGCGTTTGCGGCTCCGAAGGCGACCAGCGACGGGAAGGAACTTAGTGCCGACCTGCTTGCCGGCGAGTATGTCCGCGAGGACCGCCGGCCGTCTTCCATCGGCGATGTGCATCGTCACGCCTGAGTTCACTGCGACCTCGGCGGCCTCGATCTTGGTCCTCATGCCGCCGGTCCCGCTGATGCCGTGCGTGCCGCCAGCCATCTCGTAGATGGCAGGGTTGATACGCTCCACGACGGGGATGACCTTCGCGTCCTCGCATTTGCCGGGATCGGAGTCGCAGAGGCCGGGAACGTCAGACAGGATGATGAGTGTACCTGCCTGAAGAGAAGAGGCCACGAGAGCTGCGAGGTTATCGTTGTCCCCGACCCTGATCTCGTCAACCGCCACGGTGTCATTCTCATTGACGATGGGGACTGCGCCGCGGCGTAGAAGAGTGAGCATCGTGTTGCGGGCATTGAGGAATCTCTTGCGGTGACCCAGGTCCTCTTTCGTCAGCAACACCTGCCCGACAGTCAGCCCGTGGGCGTTGAACAGGTCTGCGTACATTGCCATCAGGAGGCCCTGCCCGATAGCCGCCGCCGCCTGCTGCTCTGGAATGGTGCGCGGTCGGACCGTCAACTCCATTCGCTCCATCCCGGCGCGAATCGAGCCGGAAGTGACAAGCACGACCTCACAACCTCGCGACTTTAGCTCGGCGATCTGCGATACGAGTGTGGCGATGTACGCGCGATCGAGACAGCCACTGCCGTCCGTCAGGGTGCTCGATCCGACCTTTACGACTACGCGCTTGACTCGTCTGGTCATAGGGTAGACTGGAGACGGTGGGCCGCCTATCGCTCAGCAGCCTGGAACTGCTTCATTCTACCTCATTTTCAGAGGCGTAGTCAAACTCGATTTCCCCTATCCTGACCGTATCTCCGCGCGCGGCTCCGAGTTCCTCCAGCCGCTTGATCACACCAAGGCGAACCAGCTTGCGGTGGAGGCGCCTCACGGCTTCGTCACTGTCGAGATTCGACATCGCCACCATGCGCACGATCCCTTTGCCCCGCACGACGAACTCGCGCTCGCCGACTCTCTCGGCCTCAAACCGCGATTCGTCCTGCCGCCGGGGGGCGATCCTGACGACCTGATCAGACTCCGACGCTACGGGAACTCCCCGTTCCATCTCTGCCAATCGTTCCATAAGATGGTAGACGACCGGCTTGACGCCCTGTCCGGTTGCGGCGGAGACCTCGAAGACCCTCATGCCTCGCGACTCAAGTGAGCGGGCCAGCGGACCCGCGATCTTCCTCGCACCCGGCACGTCCAACTTGTTCAAGGCGACGACTTGTGGCAGATCGGCGAGAACGGGGCTGTAGAGCGCAAGTTCGCGGTTGATGGCGTCGAAGTCCTCCGACGGGTCGCGGCCGGTGCAGCCGGAGACGTCAATGATGTGGAGCAGCAGGCGCGTGCGCTCTATATGACGCAGGAAGCGATCGCCGAGTCCGGCGCCGGCGTGAGCGCCCTCGATCAGCCCGGGGATGTCCGCCATCACGTACGAGCGCTCCTCATCCACCCGCACGACCCCAAGGTTCGGCACGAGCGTGGTGAAGGGATAGTCCGCAATCCTGGGGCGCGCCGATGATACCTGGGCAATCAGCGTGGACTTTCCAACGTTGGGAAAACCGATCAGCCCAACATCTGCGAGGAGCTTAAGTTCGAGCCGCACGTGGAGTTCCTCGCCAGGCTCGCCGTTCTCGGCGATCCTGGGAGCCTGTTGCGTAGAAGTTGCGAAATGTTGGTTGCCGCGACCGCCGCGACCGCCCCTCGCGATCACAAACGCCTCCCCCTCCGCCATGAGATCGGCGATTAGAGCGTCGGTATCGGTGTCGTAGACCTGCGTGCCGACGGGCAGCTTGAGCACGAGGTCTTCCCCGTTTCGCCCGGTCATGTTGTTCGGGCCGCCGTCGCCGCCTCTCCCGGCCTTGTACTCGCGCTTGTACCGCAGGTCCACGAGCGTCGTCAGCCGCCCATCGGGGAGAAGCACGACATCGCCCCCCTTCCCACCATCGCCTCCGGAGGGCCCTCCGCGCGGGACGAACTTCTCCCGCCGGAACGCTATGACGCCGTTCCCCCCGGAACCGGATCTCAGGCTGACCGTGACTTCGTCAACGAACATCTGTCGTATGTGCCCTGCCGGGCTGCGCATCACCAGAAACACGAAGGGCTCGATCATCGCAATGGACAATCGAGCCCCGAGACGGCTGACCTCCAGTCACTCGGCAGCCGGGTATACGCTGACCTTCCGGACCTTCTTGCCCTCAAACTTCACGGTGCCGGCGATGAGCGCGAACAGCGTGTCGTCGCTCCCCTTGCCGACGTTCTTGCCGGGATGGAGCGGGGTGCCCCGCTGCCTCACGAGGATACTGCCGGCCTTGACCTGCTGTCCGGCGAACTCCTTCACTCCAAGCCTCTGCGGGTTGCTGTCGCGCCCGTTTCGCGAACTGCCTACGCCTTTCTTATGTGCCAATCTGATTCACCTCCAAAGCAAACTGCCGCGACGCCCATCCGATGCCCCGGCGATTCCCACCGGCAAGGCGCGGTACCCGGGCGGTCAGCCCGCGTATTCTATCTTCTCGATCTGAAGAGTGGTGTGCGGCTGGCGATGCCCGTACCTGCGCCGGACGTTCTTCTTCGCCTTGTACTTGAAGCCCACGATCTTCTTGCCCAGGCCGTGCCGGACAACCTTGGCGGTGACCTTCGCGCCCGTGACGACAGGGGTGCCAATCGTCGATCCCTTGTCACCGCTGACGAATAGCACGCTTTCGAGCGTAACGTTCTCGCCCGCCGCCACTTCGAGCTTCTCGACTTCGAGAAGATCCTTCTCGCGAACAGCGTACTGCTTTCCGCCGGTTTTTACGATAGCATACATGAACGAGATTCCTTTCATACCGCCGGTATCCCGACGCTGAGTCCTTCCGCATTCGCAAAATGACGTTGTATGTTATCACAGTCCACGCGCTTTGTCAACAGCTTGAGCAGTCAGGTTTCTGGGTTTACCATACATATGTGACACTTGGGGTTGCGGGAGAAGGACGCTCTCTGGTATGGGTATTGTTGACCGACAAACCGACCAAGGAGGTCCCTATCCCGCATGCCTAGTTTACGACAAATGG
>JAGONM010000028.1 GCA_017993055.1 Armatimonadota bacterium | reverse complement strand
ACGTCTTCGATCATTCGGTCCGCTCCATATCATATCGTCGCGAGACGTGTCATCAGACGACACCCGACACACTCAGTTCCTTCGCAGCCTCGTCGAGCGATCCCAGGACCGGGATGAACGTGTCCACACGCGTGATCTGCAGCACCCGGCGGACCCAGGTAGCTTCGTCCGAGGTGATGAGGTAGAGCCTGCCGCCCGTCGCGGTCAGCTTCTTGTATGCGGTGATAAGGACGCTGAGACCCGAACTGTCCATATACGTGACGCCGCTGAGATCTATCAGGATCGCCTTCGCATCCGCTCTGATGGCCGACGATATGGCGTACTCCAACTGAGAGACGGTGTACAGATCAATCTCGCCTTGAGGACGCATCGTCGCTACTCCCGCCGCGATGCCTGCATCCACCCGCAAGCGCTCGTCTTGCATATTGACTTTCCTCCCTGAGTCTGATCGCCTGCCGGTACGCTCAGTCTATACCCCGATTTCGCGAGATTGACACTCGAGATTGACGCGCCCGGATGTCAATGCTAGGATAGCCGCGTTCCGTGGCACCATTTCTCGCCGGACGACCTAGAATGGCCAACCTGATCGACAAGTACAGAGCAACCCACAAGCGGATACGACGCTGCCTCGACCCGTATACGGAGAGGCTCTGCCCCGAGTGTCCGGAGCCGTGCTGCCGAAAGCCGACGAAGGTACGCGACCTCGACGTGCTGCTGGCGCGCGCCGCCGGGTACGACATCGAGCCGCGCGGCACGGCGGATGACCTCGTGAACGCATGCATGGACGCGCTCAGCGGAGCGGCGGACCCGACTGCGCCGGAGGCGTGCGACTACCTGGGGGATCGCGGATGCACCTTCCCGGACGATCTGCGCCCGTTCGAGTGCACGAAGTGGACCTGCCCGTTCCTCAGGAGGGAGATCAGCCCCGGCGATATGCGCGAACTCCGCAGCCTGCTCAGCAGGCTGTCCGACCTCCACCGACTGATCGTAGACTCGACGATTCCCCGCCGGAGGACGTAACCGGCTATCACCCCGTTCCAGTACCCCCGACCCATCCGCCTTGACACCCCGCACCTCGCGGAATATGATGAGGGCAATATTCGGAGGACCAAAGACGTATGAGGGCCGCCGTTCTCGAACGGTTCAACGAACCGCTGGTAATCCACGACTTCGACAAGCCGCCGCTCGCTCCGAGGCAGATACTCGTGAGGATGCTCGCGGCCGGGGTCTGCGGATCCGACATACACATGTGGCGAGGGAAGGACCCTCGCACCCCTCTGCCGATGATCCTGGGCCACGAGGGAGCGGGCGAGGTCGTCGAGGTCGCGGCGGGATCCCAGGTTCCACGATCCGTGACCGGTCGGGAGATCAGGCCGGGCGACCGGATCATCTGGGAGAGGGGAGTAACCTGCGGGCAATGCGCGTTCTGCACCGTGCGGCACGAGCCGAACCTCTGCCCGAATCGCTGGGCTTACGGCATCCACCGCTCGTCCGCCGATGCTCCTCATCTCGTCGGATGCTACGCCGACCATCTGGTGCTGATGCCGAACACAATCGTCTTCCACCTGGACGACTACGAGGGGCCGAGCTATCCCCTGCTCGCGAGCGCGTCGTGCTCCGGCGCGACGGCGGCCAATGCGATCGAGCTGGCGTGCATCAGGCCCGGCGACACGGTAGTCGTCCAGGGATCGGGGCCGCTCGGGCTCTTCGCGACCGCGTTCGCGGAGGCGCTCGGCGCATCGAAGGTAATCACCGTGGGAGGGTCGCCGGACAGCCTCGTCATCGCATCGAACCTCGGGGCAGCCCTGACGCTCAGCTATCGGAACACCCGGGCCGAGGACCGGCTGGCGGCGGTTCGAGCGCTCGTGCCGGGAGGAATTGACGCCGTCATCGAAACATCGGGCAAGGGCGACTCGGTGAACGAGGGGATTACCATGCTTCGGACGGGAGGCGCGTACGTCTCGGTCGGTTTCGCGGTCCCGGGGACGACCGTGACGCTCGACGCATACACGGAGGTCGTCCGCAAGCACCTCCGACTGCAGGGAGTATGGGTGAGCCACGCGAGGCATCTCCATCAGGCGCTATCGCTGGTCGCGCGCAGACCGGACTCGTTCGAAGGGATGATCCCCCGGACGTTCGCACTGGACCAGGCGACCGACGCGCTCGAGGCGATGGAATCGAGGGAAGTAATCAAGTCGGCGATCGTGTTCTGAGCAGTTCAAGGTTCAAGGATCGCGGGGGCCGGGTTCATCGAGAGATCGGAGGGAGCCATGGAGACAGAGTACCAGTCAGACGTTCTGATCATCGGAGCGGGAAGCGCCGGCCTGCGCGCCGCAATCGCCGCCCGGGAAGCGGGAGCGGACGTGGTCGTCGTCGAGAAGGGCGCGGCCGGAGAGAGCGGCTGCACTCAGAATTCCGCATCGGACTGGATGGCTTACGGCGCGGCGTTCGGCCACGCCGACTCAGGCGACTCCCCGCACGAGCACTGGCTGGACATCATGATCAAGGGCGCGCTCGTCGCCCGGCCGGAACTCGCCCGCAGAATAGCGGATGAGGCGCCGGAGCGGCTGATGGACCTAGAGCGATACGGCGCGAGTTTCGACAAGACCGACGGGCGTTTCGTGCAGATTCTTTCCGACGGCGCGAGGTTCCCCAGGGCCTGTGGGAAGGGCGCCGAGACCGGACCGGAGATCATGCGGGCTCTCCTGTCGAAGGCGCGGGGCATCGGCACACGCTTCGTGGACGGCGTTATGGCGGTAGACCTGGTCGTGAGCGAGTCCACGCCGAGACGGATCGTCGGCTGCTGGGGCATCAATCAGCACGGGGGCCGGATGGTCCGCTTCACCGCTCCGTCGGTCGTGATCTCGACGGGCGGGCCGGGCGATCTCTACTGGTTCAACGTTTTTCCCGACGGAATGACGGGAGACGGCATGGCGATGGCCTACCGAGCGGGGGCGCGGCTCGTGAACATGGAGTTCATCCAGATCGGGCCGTGCATCGTTCACCCGGTGAAGTTCGCGCTCTCGGGCGTATTCTGGAGGATGAACCCCAGGGTCTTGAACGGCGACGGCAACGAGTTTCTGCGCGAGCGCGTGCCGGAGGGGATTGACGTCGAGGCAGCCCTGCACCTCAAGGGTGTGTCGTTCCCGTTCAGCGTGAGGAACGATTCGATGTATGTTGATCTCGCGATCGCCGAGGAGATGAAGCATGGTCGGCCCGGGCCTCACGGAGGGGTGATGATGGACATCTCCCACAACCCGGCGTCCGAGATCGAGTCGAAAGCGAGGGTGCCGTTTGAGCACCTGCTCGCGAAGGGGATTGACATCCGGAAGGAGCCGGTCGAGTTCGCTCCGAGCATCCAGCATTTCAACGGCGGGGTACTGATTGACGAGAGGGCAGCCGCCGACATCGCGGGGCTCTTCGCGTGCGGCGAAGCGGCGGGCGGACAGCACGGCGCGGACCGGCCCGGAGGGAACGCGCTGGCGGACTGCCAGGTGTTCGGCGCGATCGCGGGCACGGAGGCTGCCCGCTATGCAGCCGAGCAGAAGTTCGTTGACGAGGCCGACCTCGTCAGGGCCGCGGCGGAACGACAGCTTCGGACGCTGTCGGCCGTGCCGCCCGATCCCGGCGGAGACTGGGCCAACGAAGTCGAAGGCCTGAAGGCGGCGATGTGGAGCTATGCGTCGGTCGCACGCGACGCCCAGGGGCTCTCGGAGGCAAACCGCATACTCACCCGCATGACCTCGAGGCTGAAACGGTCGCGCCCATGGAACCTGCGCGAGTTCCTCGAGTTGAGGAACCTGCTCGACCTCGGGCAGGTGATCGCGGGGGCGGCGAAATTGCGGGAGGAGAGCCGCGGCACACACTACCGTTCCGACTTCCCTAAACGCCGGGACGAGCAGTGGATCAAGCAGATCGCGGCGAGCCGCACGGAGGCCGGGCCTAAGTACGCCGTTTCGCCGGTCAGCGTGCCCCAGGAGATCGCCGACGGGCTGAAATCCGGCGCTCTCAAGATGGATTAGAGCGTGGGGGATCACGTGCAGGAATTCCCCGGCCTCGGGCATAAGACTATCGCGGGCATACCGGCGGCGTCCTCATTCGCCGACGCATTTTCCAATCCTCGGAGGAAACCATGAAGCGAATCTGTCTCTGGATCCTTGCATGCCTACTGGCGCTGTCCGCTCTCTCGTGCGGCAAGCAGACCGGGGGGAAGGGCGACGTTCCGTCCGTCGCGTTCGTCACGAACAACGTGTCTGATTTCTGGATGATCGCCAAGGCCGGAGTAGCGGCGGGCGAGAAGGATTTCAACGTCAAGTGCGAGTTCCGGATGCCGCCGCAGGGAACTTCGGCCGAGCAGAAGCAGATCATCGAGGACCTCCTCGTGAAGGGCGTAACGGGCATCGCCATCTCGCCGCGCGACCCCGCCAACCAGACTGACGTGCTCAACACCGCCGCGCGATCCGTCAACCTCATCTGCATGGACTCGGACGCGCCTAAGTCGGAACGCATCTGCTACGTCGGCACCGACAACTACAACGCCGGGCGGGCGGCCGGCGATGAGATCAAGAAGGCGCTCCCGAACGGAGGCAAGGTACTCCTTTTCGTCGGCACCCTCGACGCGCAGAACGCGGCAGACCGTAAGAAGGGCATAGAGGATGCGGTCAAGGGATCGAAAGTTCAGATCATCGGCACCCTGACTGACAACACCGACCACGCCAAGGCGAAATCGAACGTCGAGGACGCGATGGTGAAGTACCCCGACATCGCCGGGTTCATGGGCCTGTGGAGCTACAACGGCCCCGCCATCGCGGAGGCGGTCAAGTCATCGGGCAAGGCGGGAAAGATCCGCATCGTCTGCTTCGACGAGGAAGCCGCGACTCTGCAGGGCGTGAAGGACGGCGTCGTCTTCTCGACGGTGGTGCAGAAGCCCTACCAGTTCGGCTACGAGTCAATGAGAATCCTGGCTGCCCTGGCTCGCGGCGAGGACGCGAAGATTCCCGAGAACAAGGTCGTGGACACGGGCGTCCGAGTCATCAGCAGGGCCAACGTTGACTCGTTCTGGGCCGAGTTGAAGAAGATGACGGGGAGGTAGGGCAGACGGCAGACCGCAGACGGGAGACCGGAAGTACGCGCGATATTTCCGAGACCGAACCTCAGCCTCTGCTCCGGATGGAGGGCATCACGAAGCGCTTCCCGGGAGTGCAGGCGCTCGACCGCGTGAACCTCGAGTTGTACCCGGGCGAGATCCTGGGGCTGATAGGCGAGAACGGCGCGGGGAAATCCACTCTCATGCGCATCCTCGCCGGGATATACCCCGCAGACGATGGAAGCATCTGCATCGAAGGCCGGCCGGCGCCCATCTCGGGAGTGGAGGACTCACTCGCGCTTGGGATTTCGATCATCCACCAGGAGTTGAACCTGGCGGACAACCTCGACATCGCCTCGAACATCTTCCTGGGGCGCGAGATGACCTTGTCGCCCCTCAGAATCCTCCGGAACCAGGCGATCACCTGCAGGGCAGAGGAGTTGATGGCGAGCGTCGGGCTCGATGTCCCCGCGACGACCCTCGTCGAGAAACTCTCGCCCGGACAGCAGCAGCTCGTCGAGATCGCAAAGGCGCTTTCGATGTCGGCGCGGATACTCGTACTCGACGAACCGACCAGTTCCCTTGCTCCGAGAGAGGCCGAGGGACTCTTCGCCGTGATGCGCAGGCTGAAGGCAGCCGGGGTCTCGATGGTCTACATATCCCACAGGCTACCCGAAGTCGAGGAGATCTGCGACCGCGTGATAGTACTCAGGGACGGTGAGCGGGTCGGCGCGCTCGACCGAGGGGAGATATCCAGGGACGCGATGGTCCGGCTGATGGTCGGGCGGGATATCTCACGGTTCTTCCCGGACGCCGGGTCGTGCCGGGGAGAACCGGCGATGGCCGTCAGGGACTTTCGGCCCGCGCAGGCGCCCGGCCCGTTCGATTTCGAGGTGAGACGGGGCGAGATACTCGGCCTGTTCGGCCTGATGGGAGCGGGGCGCACCGAGCTCGCGAGAAGCCTCTTCGGGATCGAACCGGCGGTCAGCGGAGAGATACTGCTCTGCGGCAAACCCGCGGCGGTCCGCAACTCGGTGGACGCGATTCGACACGGGATCGGCATGGTGCCCGAGGACCGGAAGAATCTCGGCGTGATACTTCAGATGGCGGTCAGGGAAAACATCTCGCTGCCGGACTTCTGCTCCGCCTGCGCGGGGATCGGCCTGATGAACGAACACCGCGAGTCGCAGATCGCGGCCGAACAGATCGAGGCGCTGGACATACGCACTACCGGGATCGAGCAGCAGGTAGAGTTCCTCTCAGGCGGCAACCAGCAGAAGGTCGCGCTGGCGAAGTGGCTCGCAATCGGGCCGAAGGTACTCATACTCGACGAGCCGACGCGCGGGATAGACGTCGGATCGAAGAGCGAGATCTACGCGCTGATACGCAGGCTCGCAGACGAAGGATTGGCGGTCGTCATGATCTCATCCGAGATGGAGGAGATCCTCGGCCTGTCGGACAGGGTGCTGGTGGTCCACGAAGGAAGGCAGATCGGCATCCTCGACCGAAGCGATGCCACGGAGGAGAGCGTCATGAGTCTGGCGACGGGGGGCAAGGCATGAGGAAGACACTCGGGATGGCCGTCCTGCTGGCGGCGCTCTGCGTGGCTATATACCTGAAGAGCGACACGTTCATCGGCACGACGAACCTGCAGAACCTGAGCCGCCAGATCGCCCTGCTGGCGGTGTTCGCCATCGGCGAGGGGATCGTGATCCTCTCCGGCGGGATAGACCTCTCCGTCGGCTCGGTAATCGCCTTCACCGGGCTGTTCGTCGCGTACGCCGTGAACGAGTTCGGCATGTCGCCCTGGACCGCGAGCCTGATAGTGCTCGGCATCTGCGTCGTCATCGGGCTGGCGCACGGGGCGCTGATAACCCGACTCAAGCTCCAGCCGTTCATCGTCACCCTCTGCTCGATGCTGATACTGAGGGGTCTGGCGCGCGGCTTGACCGAGGACGAGACGATGGGTTTCGGAGAGCGATTCCCCGGGTTCAGGCTGCTGGGCAACGGCGACTGGCTGGGCATTCCCGCGCCGGTCGTGATACTGATAGTCGTGGGCATCATCGCGCATTTCTTCATGCGG
This sequence comes from Armatimonadota bacterium, assembly GCA_017993055.1. Taxonomy (NCBI): domain Bacteria; kingdom Bacillati; phylum Armatimonadota; species Armatimonadota bacterium. The sequence continues at coordinate 40,078 of JAGONM010000028.1, read as the reverse complement.
TACACGGTCTACGGCCGCTACCTGTACGCGATCGGGCGAAACCCGGACGCGGCGCGTTACTCCGGCGTGAAGGTGGACCGGATGCAGACGGGAGCGTACCTGGCCTGCGCGGTGCTGGCGGGGATCGCGGGGATACTGCACGCGTCCTACACGAACTCCGTTCAGCCGGCGACTACCGGACAGGCGTATGAGCTCTATGCGATCGCGGCGGCGGTTCTGGGGGGATGCTCGATGCGCGGCGGAGAGGGCACGGTGCTGGGGATCATCATCGGCGCGAGCATCATGAGGGTGATGTACAACGGGATCATCCTCGTCGGCATCCCGACGTTCTACGAGTTCGCGGTGATCGGCCTGGTGATCCTGATCGGCGTCGTGGCGGATGCATCGGTCAAGAGCCGCGGCACCCGAGTCGCCAAGCGGCCGACCAGGACTTGATGTGATGCACGGGTCTGACATGACCGACCAGTGAACGCAGTGCTGATACCTATGACTCTCTTGCCTGTGGGTATGATTGTTCCTGGATTGGCGGCGAGTCGGAGACTCGGATAGACGCAGATTCATGTCTTGCACGCGGCATGATGTTGCTTACATTACATCATGATGGTATAATGTATGCGGAGGTGGTCGAGATGGTACGGACCCAGATGCAGATAGATGAACCCACATACGAGAAGCTACGCGAGACGGCGCACCGACAGCGCAGGTCTATGTCGGCGGTCGTCAGGGATATACTGCACGAACACCTGGAGGGTAAGGCGAGATCCCGGGGAATAGCCGGTAAGACTTTCCATTTCATAAGTGCGGGCGCATCGGGATACAAAGACATCGCCGAGCGGCATGACGAAGCGCTGTCCGAGGACTTCCGATGATCTTCCTCGACACATCCGCCGTCTACGCCATGGCTGACACAGGCGACAAGGACCACGAGGAAGCCCTGCGCTTGTTTGAGGCCGCTCAGAGAGCTGACGAGGAGATAGTCACTCACGGCTATGTACTGGTAGAATCGGCTGCGCTCCTTCAACGCCGTCTGGGACTCAAGACCGCCCTCGACTTCCTGGATGATGCGGTCAACTTCACTCTGGTCTGGGTAGATGGAGAGCTTCACACTAGAGCCGTCGAGTACCTGCGACAGGCCCGACAAGCTGATCTGAGCCTGGTTGATGCAGTCAGCTTTGTCGTGATGCGTGAGATGAACACCAGCCTGTATCTCGGGTTCGACGGGCACTTCGATGCCGCCGGTTTCTGCCGCTATGCACCGCCGTGATGATCTTCCGGTCTCCTGCTGATAACACCCATGCCTAAACAGGAACTGCGATTTGAGGACTGCTACTTCATCCGGGAAGGCGATGCCGTCACGCTCGGGAACTCCCGCATCGAGCGCGTGTGGGCAACCCATCAGGGGTTGTGGACGACTCACCTGATCGACAGGCGAATCGGGCGCGACTGGTCCAGGCACTCAGGTGGCTCCGAATCGAACATCACCACGGAGGGCTGGAGCCACAACCTTCTCGTGTCAAAGGTCCAATCTGTTGATGTCAAGGTGATCGAGCCCCCCATCAGCAAAGCCTGCATTCGCGTTCAGTTCACCATCGACGACTTCGAGTTTCGCATAAGAAAGTGCTTCGACATCTTCCCAGAAGTCCCGGCAATCCGAGCATGGCTCGAACTCACTCCGTACGCTGATACTTCCGGCCTTGACTACACCGCTGTAGAGGAGCTGTTCCTTGACTTCGACGACTCAACAGCCACAGCCATCGAACTGCACGATCTGACAGATTACACCAACCACCTCGCCACCGTCCGGAAGCTCGACAACATTACTGACTATCCCATCTACAATCCTCTGTCCCCCGAGTACGGACCCAAGGAAGCGCACAGGCTGGTCGGTAACAACATATTCATCGAAAAGGGCAACGGCGAGGGAGTGTTTGGCTACAAGGAAAGCCCCGTCCCGAACTCACAGCTCTATCACCTGTACTATGATTTCAAGGTGAGGAAGGACTACGTGCAGGGTGTCGGGGCGGGGTTCCACAACCTGCCGGCGGGAGAGACGCGGAGGACGCACGCGTTCACATTCGGCGTCTATTCCGGCGGGCTCGACGGCGGAATCCTCGCGTTGAAGGAGTACCAGAAGGCGCGGTACAAGACAGTCCCCGAACGCGACTACATCATCAGCGCGAACAGTTGGGGCGACTTCAGCACCGATATCAACGAGGAGAAGCTGATCGCCGAGGTCGAGGCCGCCGCGGAACTCGGGATCGAGAGCGTGGCGGTTGACGCGGGATGGACGAAGCACGTCATGGGCGGCGACCCCGATCCCCAGAAGTTCCCGAATGGGTTCGCGCCACTCTGCAAGCGGGCGAAGGAACTCGGCGTCAAACTCGAGTTGTGGATGGTCCCCACCCGCCTCGACGGCGCGCTCGACCTGCTGAAGGAGCATCCGGACTGGGTCGCGCGGACGAACAACCGGACACCATGCGACACCCAGCCGAGCTACGGCGGCGTCATGCTGACCGGGATCGAGCTGTGCAACCCCGACTGCTTCAAGTGGATGAAGGATTACTTCCTGCGGTTCTACGACGAGGGGTTCGAGCGGTTCAAGATGGACACCTTCCAGTGCGACGGCTTCGATACGCTGGAGGGCGATCTCTACGATCACTACCAGGCGCTCCGGCGGCTGATGCACGAGTTGGTCGTCGAGCGCCCGGGCCTCACGTTCACGCAGGATTCCACGCGCACGAACCGCCCGATCTACGATTACTACATGGATTATGGGATCATCTTCCTGGAGAACCGCTATCAGAACCGGCCGATGGACCACAACGGTCGCTACCTGCCATGGAAGACCCTGCGCAACCTCTGGCAGGTCTCGCCGTACATCCCGCCGCAGAAGCTGAACATGGAGCTGTCGAACGACGAGGAGGGCTACACGCCGGAATACCTGCTGGCGACGGTGATGTTCGCCAATCCGTTGTTCTGGGAGTCGCTGGCAGCGATATCCGAGGAGTCGAGGGAGCGGTTGAAGCCGCTCATCGCCATGTACAAGCAGCACCGGGCGGCGATCTACGCGGGGCATATGTTCCCGCTCGGCGAGATGCCGGACGGGACGACGTGGACCGGCTTCCAGTCGCACGACCCGAAGACCGGCTCGGGATACCTGATCGCGTACCGAGAGGACAGTCCCAGAGAGTCATACCGCTTCCGGCCGAAGTTCCTCGCCCGCACGACGCGCTTCGAGAGCGTGACCGACGACTCGCCGGCGCTCACATGCGAGCGACCGGAGGACGGGATCGAGGTATCTCTGCCGAGCATCAGGAGCTTCCGGCTCTACCGCTACTCTTAGCCTGTGCAGGCGCGTTTGCCGATCGGCAAGAACGGCTATATATGAGTCGAAGATGCGGCTTCACCTCCCCACAACGGCAGAGCCATGCCGGCGAGAAGGACATGATATGGAGTCGAAGACCGCCGCCCTCTCGTCGCCCGGCAGGACACGGCTGCGCTGACGCCGAACACACTACATACGCCGAATGCCAAAGGGGGTGCATTGCAATGTACGCGACTCAGGACCTTCGAGACGAACATGAAGGCATCAAGGTGGCCCTGGCCGTGCTCGACCGCCTCGCCGGGAGAATCGAGGCCGACGATCGAAAGGTGCTCGACGACGTGGAGCAGATCGTTGACTTCCTGAAAACCTTTGCGGACCGATGTCACCACGGGAAGGAAGAGGACCTGCTCTTCCCGGCGCTGGAGAGCGCCGGCGTTCCCAGGGAGAACGGACCGATAGGAGTGATGCTGGCGGAGCATACTGGCGGACGGGAGTATATCCGCGCGATGGGCGATGCTCTGCGCGGCCTGCGCGAAGGCGCATCAGGGGCCGCTTCCGCGTTCGCGGATGCGGCTCACGGGTACGCGCGCCTGCTCGGCGAGCATATCGAGAAGGAGAATGATGTTCTCTTCACCATCGCCGAGAGCCGTCTGACCCCCGAGCAGCATGCCCGATTGGCCGAGGGCTTCGAGCAGATAGAGCAGGAACGCATCGGCCCGGGAGTCCACGAGCGATACCACGCACTGCTAGACCGCCTGCGGGACACGTACCTCGCGTGACTGATGCACCGCGGGCCGACAACATGCAGAACCGAGGGTGTGCCCTCATGGAGGCAAAATGAGCGAACCATTACTTATAGGCAAGGGGCAGTGGGAGCAGTACATGCTGCCGAAGATGGCGAACCGCCACGGCCTGGTAGCAGGGGCGACGGGCACCGGCAAGACCGTAACGCTGCAGGTGATCGCCGAGCGATTCAGCCGAATCGGGGTGCCGGTCTTCGCGGCCGACGTCAAGGGCGACCTGTCCGGCATCAGCCAGCCGGGCTCGGACAACCCGAAGGTAGCCGAGCGCGTGACGAAGATGGGGCTCTCGGACTTCGGGTTCTCGGGATGCCCGGTCGTGTTCTGGGACCTCTTCGGCCAAAAGGGACATCCTGTCCGCACGACGATCTCGGAGATGGGACCGCTGCTGCTCAGCCGCATTTTGAGCCTGAACGAGATACAAAGCGGCGTGCTCTCCATGGCGTTCAGGATCGCCGACGACAACGGACTGCTGCTGCTGGACCTGAACGACCTCCAGGCGATGCTGCGGCACGTCGGCGACAATGCGGGCGAATACACGACGCAATACGGCAACATATCCGCTGCCAGCGTGGGGGCGATACAGCGCGGGCTCCTTCAACTCGAGGAACAGGGCGGGGAGAGGCTGTTCGGAGAGCCCGGGCTGAACCTCCAGGACTTCATCCAGACGGACTCCAACGGCAGGGGCGTCATCAACCTGCTGGCGTCGGACTCCTTGATGCAGTACCCCAAGCTCTACTCGACCTTCCTGCTCTGGCTGCTCTCGGAGCTGTTCGAGGCCCTGCCCGAAGTAGGCGATCCCGAGAAGCCGAAGCTCGTTTTCTTCTTCGACGAGGCTCATCTGCTCTTCACGGACACGCCGCAGAGCCTGCTGGAGAAGATCGAGCAGGTCGTGCGACTGATAAGGTCGAAGGGCGTGGGCGTCTACTTCGTCACTCAGAACCCGCTAGACATCCCGGATACGGTTCTGGGGCAGTTGGGCAACCGGGTACAGCACGCCCTGCGGGCGTTCACTCCGAGAGATCAGAAGGCGGTGAGGGCGGCCGCGGAGACTTTCCGCTCCAACCCGGACCTCGACGTGGAGACGACGATCACTCAGATGGGCGTAGGCGAGGCCCTGATATCGTTCCTGGACGAGAAGGGCACTCCGGGCATAGTGGACCGCGCACTCGTGTGTCCGCCGTGGAGCCGTATCGGAGCGGTAACGGACGTTGAGAGGCAGGGGATCATCAACTCGTCGGTCCTGTTCGGGCACTACGAGAAGGTAGTAGACCGCGAATCAGCCCATGAGCTGCTGCAGGCGCGCGCAGTTCAGGCACAGGAGTCGGCTGCGAGGGAGGCGGCTCAGGTCGCGGCCGAGAAGGAGGCTCGCAAGCAGAAACCGGCAAGACAGCGAGAGAGCATGGCTGAGGCGCTCGCAAAGAGCGCGGCCCGCTCCATCGGGAGCCAGATAGGTCGGCAGATCATACGCGGCGTGTTGGGGTCAATGTTCGGCGGTTCCAGGCGCTGAGACGCCCGACAACCGTCGTTAGTCCCGGATCAGAAAGGAGCTAAAACAATGGCGAATATCGCAGATATCGAAGGCATAGGCGACGTATACGCCGCCAAGCTGGAGTCGGCGGGGGTGAACACCGTCGAGAAACTCCTGGAGGCAGGCGCGGGCAAGAAGGGCCGTGAGGACCTTGCCGGGAAAATAGACGTGGGCGAGAAGCTGATACTGGAGTGGGTGAACAGGGCGGACCTTGCGCGGATCAAGGGCATCGGATCGGAGTTCGCGGATCTGCTCGAAGCGGCCGGCGTAGACACCGTTCCGGAGCTTGCCCAGCGCAGCGCGGAGAACCTCGTCGCAAAGCTCGGCGAAGTGAACGCCGAGAAGAACCTCACTCGCAGGCTCCCGACCGCCGACCAGGTAGCGGACTGGATCGAGCAGGCGAAGAAGCTGCCGCGAGTAGTCACTTACTGACTCGCGCGGAGCGGTACGAGACCCCGCACCCTGTCGAAACCGGGGCCCGGCAGTGCACAGCGCCGTCGGGCCCCGGTCATCTGCGAAGATCGCGGACAACCCCCGCCCGGCCAATCTCCATCCCCGACCCAGTTGACACGCAGGGATACTTAAGCTATATTAACTATAGTGATCGGCCAGCTCATTCGGGAGAACCCATGAAACGACTTCCCCTGCTGATAATCCCCGCGCTCTTACTCGCGATACTGATCGGCTGGCGGGTGGCCCAGTATCGGATGGAGGCCGCCGGCCAGGCGAACCAGCGCGCGGCGCGGTCCCAAGTCGCGCCGGCCGTGTCTACGGCCTCGCCCCAGATACGAGACGTGGTCCGGCGGTTCGACGCCACCGGCACGGTGGAAGCACCGCTGGACGTGGGCATCGCCTCCAAGATTACCGGGCGGATTCAGTTCCTGGAACTCAGAGAGGGCGACCGGGTCCGGAAGGGCCAGGTGCTCGTGCGGATAGACCCGTCGGAGGTCGAGGCGAACGTCCAGCAGGCCTCGGCGAATCTGGCCGAGGCCGAGTACCGCCTAGCGCAGGCTCAGCTCATTCAGGGGCCGGCGAACGTCTCGGTCAACACTCAGATCAAGCAGCAGGAAGCGGCCGTGGCGAGCGCAACCGCCGACTACAACCAGGTGAAGGCAAACTACACGGCCCAACTCGCGGCCGCTTCCGCGAACCTGAGCGACGCTCAGTCGAAGGTCGAGAACGCACAGGCCGGGATCAACGGCGCGGAGGCGAACCTGGCGAACGCGAACGCCAAGGCGAACCGGATGCGCAACCTGCTCGAGAAGGGGTTTGTCTCCCGACAGCAGGTAGATGACGCAGAGGCAGCCGTCAGCGTGCAGAAAGCCGCCCTGGAGATCGCACGCGGTCAGCTGAAGTCGGCGCTCGCCCAGAGAGAGGCCGTCCAGCAGCAGAGAAGCATAGTCGAGACAAAAGGCAAGGCCGACATCGAAGCGGCGAGCGCGAAAGTGGCCCAAGCCAAAGCCTCCCTCGAGTACGCGCAGGCGAACGCGGCGCAGAAGCCCGCCTATGAGCAGAGCCTGGCGGCCCTGAGATCGGGGATCGCGGCGGCGCGGGCGGGCCTCGACAGCGCGAAGGCGAAGCGCGCCGACACCGTCCTGAAGTCTCCCCTGGACGGCGTGGTGACAAAGCGGTTAATGGACCCGGGAGCCGTGGCCGCGCCCGGCCAGCCGATCATTTCCGTGCAGTTCGTCAAGCAGATCTGGGTCACCATCGCCGTACCCGAGGAGATCATCCCGAGAGTCCACATCGGCCAGCCCGCCAGGATCGCACTGGACGCAATGCCGGGCAGGGAGTTCACGGCGAGCGTCATCCAGATCAACCCGGCGGCAGACACTCAGAGCAGGCAGTTCACGGTTCGAGCAGTACTGAGCAACCGCGAGGGCGTCTTCAAACCGGGCATGTTCGCTCGAGTATCGTTGGAAGTCGAGCGTGTGAAGAGCGCCCTGGTTGTACCCAGAGAGGCAGTCCAGGAGGACGACCGGGGCTCTTACATCATGAAGGTGGACGCCGGCGGCAGGGCGAAACGCCAGCCGGTACTGACGGGAATCGAGGACGGCGGCGCCATAGCGATCAAGGAAGGCGTGCGCCCAGGCGACAAGCTGATCACCATGAGCGCATCCCCCATCCGCGACGGACAGACGATCAACACCGGCGGCAAGGGCAGGCCGAAACCGGGACAGCAGGAGAAAGGCGGCAGATGATCGGGCCGCGGCGTGGGAGAACTCGGTCATCGGACCCGAGAGACCTCGCGCCTCCTGCCGAAGACCTCATCTGACGATCTACCATGAGTATTGCGAAGTTCGCCGTTACCCGGCCTGTTACAGTTGTCATGCGAATCGCGGCGTTCCTGCTGCTGGGCATAGTGTGCCTGCTCCGGCTGCCGGTAGACCTGCTGCCCAAGGTGACCCTGCCCACGATCGGAATCACGACCCAGTGGCCCAACGTGGCGCCGGAGGAGATCGAGGCCCAGATAACGCGCCCTATCGAGCGCGCCGTGTCCGCAGTGCCGAACATGTATCAGGTCACCTCGAGCAGCACCGAAGGCGTCTCCTCCGTGCGAGTGGAGTTCCAGTGGGGCGCGGACATCGGGCAGGCGGCGGTGGATGTCCTGCAGGTGGTCGAGCGCGCGCGGCGGCTCTTCCCGAACGACCCGACGATCCAATCACCCACGATATCGAAGTTCGACCCGAACCAGATGCCGATTCTGACATTCGGCGTCTCCGGCGAGAAAGACCCTGTCAAGTTGCGGACGATGCTCGACAATGAAATCTCGCCGATGATAGACGCCGCAAGCGGGGTTGCCTCGACCAGGGTCACCGGAGGGCATCAGCGGGCGATCATCGTGGACGTGGACCCGGACCGCCTGCGCGCACGCAACATCACCCTCGCCGACATCATGCGGCGCATCACCCAGGAGAACCTCAACCTTCCCGCAGGAGTCGCAAAGCAAGGCGAGACGGAGTACATGATCCGCAGTTTCGGATGGTTCGCCAATCCGGCGGAGATCGCGCAGATACCGATCAAGTCGTATGACGGCCAGGTCGTAGTGTTAAGCGACATCGCCGACGTGCGCGACGCGACTCCGGAGGTGCGGCTGAACACGCGACTGAACGGCGAACCTGCCGGGAGCCTCGTAGTGACCAAGCAGAGCGAGGCGAACACCATCTCCACGGCAAGGGCGGTGCATGAGAAGGTCGCCAGAGTGAAGGAGCTGTATCCCAACCTCGATTTCCGCGTGGCCTACGACCAGTCGAGATTCATCGAGAGTGCCGTAAACCACGTGCGAGACAGCGCAATCATCGGGGGGATACTGGCGGTGCTTGTGCTGCTGTTCTTCCTGCGAAACGTCCGCAGCACGCTGGTAGTCGCGATGTCCATCCCGACCTCGATCATATCCACATTCGCCCTGCTCTACATGTGCGGATTCACGATCAACACCATGTCACTGGGCGGATTGGCGCTCGCGACAGGACTCATCGTGGACGATGCGGTGGTCGTGCTGGAGAACATCTTCCGGCACATCGAACGGGACAAGAAATCCGCCTTGGAAGCCGCGGTGAGCGGGACAAACGAGATCATGTCAGCGGTCGTGGCATCCACCTGGACGGTCATGGTGGTCTTCCTTCCACTTCTGCTCATCAAGGGCCAGGCCGGACAGATGTTCACCCAGTTCGCGCTGGTAGTCATCTTCTCCATCGCCGTGTCGCTGCTCGACGCGACCACCACCGTACCGATGCTGGCGACGCGCTTCATCTCGGGCGAAGCACATGCGGAGAAACTCAGCAACATGCACGGTCACTCCGGCCCGCTGATGCGAGCGTTCGCCCTGTTCGGCCGGTGGTTCGACTCGCTGGACGCATCCTACCGGAACGGGCTGCGTTGGGCTATCCATCACCGCCTCACGGTGATCGCCGGAGCCATCATCATTACCGGCGCGAGCTTCCTCGTCTACCCGATGATCGGCACCGAACTGATGCCGATGTCCGACAGCGGGGATTTCTCGATCGGCATCAAACTGCCGGTGGGAACCGCGTTCTCGACGACGGACCGCACGATGAGACAGGCGGAGGACATCGTGCTCGGCAATCCGGATGTTGAAACCGTGTTGTCCACCGCCGGTTCGCAGAGCACCAGAGGATCTTCCACTTCCCTGACTCCGAACCAGGGGTCCATGACGGTGAAACTCCGAGCCGACCGAGAGGGCTCAACCCAGCGGGTCATGGCCGACCTCCGCAAGCAGTTGGGGCGAGTTCCCGGCATCCGACCCCGGCTGACTCAGACAGACATCGTGGCCCGAATCATGACCGGAGGGAACCAGACCATCGAGGTAGACATATTCGGAGATGACCTCGACACGCTGTCACAGCTCGCCCGGCAGGCGATGGGTCTCATGGGCGAAGTCCCCGGCCTCGAAGGCTTGGACGTGAACTGGCAGGACGCCATGCCCGAAGTAAAATGGAAAGTAGATCGGAGGAAGGCGCTGCAACTGGCCGTGAGTTTCTCGGATATCGCCAGCACCATCGGCACCGCGACCAACGGTTCGATCACCACGTACTACCAGGAGAAGGGTTATCAGTACCCGATCATCGTCCAGATGCCGGAGAATCGCCGGAAGACCGTTTCGGACATACAGAACCTCGCAGTCGGCGCGAACGCGGCGGGGTCCAACGGCAGAGTACTGCTCGGGCAGGTCGCGACGCCGGTCTACGATCTGGGGCCGAGCGAGATTACCCGCATGGACAGGCGGCGTTACGTCGCGATCTCCGGGATGCCGATGGGGCGGTCGTCCGGCGACGTCGAATCTGATATCCGGAAGTCGCTGACGGGCTTCCAGGCGCCTGCGGGATACTACTGGGACTGGGGCACCACCCAGAAGCGACAGGCGGAGGAATTTCAGGGCATAGGGCTGGCGGTCATACTGGCGATCGGCCTGATCTACATGCTCCTCGCCTCGCAATTCGAATCCTTCGTGCATCCGCTGACCATACTCTTCTCGGTCCCGTTAGCCGCGACCGGCGTCATCCTCGCGCTGTTCATCACGAACCGCTCATTCGGACTTACCGCGCTGATCGGCATCCTAATGCTGGTCGGGATCGTCGTGAAGAACGGCATTCTGCTCGTTGACTACACGAACGTCCTTCGCAGGCGCGGCATGAACCGCGAGGAAGCCCTGCTTCTCGCCGGCCCGACGAGGCTTCGCCCTATCCTGATGACCGCCTCCGCGACGGTTCTCGGGATGCTTCCGCTGGCACTGGGGCTCGGGGAGGGTTCGGAGGTTCAGGCGCCGATGGCGACCGTGGTCATCGGCGGGCTGATCACCTCCACCGCGCTGACGCTGTTCGTGGTCCCGACCGCCTACTCGATACTGGATGAGATCGCGCTTCGGCTGAGGCGCGAGAGGGAATAGCCGATGAGCGACAGGCATCTGCACGAGCAGGCGGAGCGGATCGCTTCGCTCCTTCCGAGGCTGATGCGCCAGTGCTTCACGCTGGCCGACGACGATCCAGCGATGGAACTGCCGGGAGCCCAGTTGCGCGTATGCTCGATTCTCCGCGGCGGTCCGCAGACGATGTCAGCGCTGAGCCGGGAACTCGGCATATCGCTCAGCGCGATAACGCAGATCGCCGACCGACTCGAACGGACCGGCATAGCCGAGCGGGTAGCCGAGACGGAAGACCGCCGCGTGAGGAGCCTGCAGTTGACCGCGCACGGAATGCTGGTGATGGGCGATCGGCATGAGAGGCGGGTCCGGCGCGTCCAGGACCTGTTGAGCCGGATGCCCTCAGATGCGCGCGACGGGGCGATACGCGCCCTCCAGACCCTCCTCGACGCCGGACTGTCGGCCGCTCCTCCGGAGGATCCGGCGGCTGCATCTCCTAGCAGCCGTGCTCCGTTCGCGAGATGATCTCTTCCTGCAGGACCGGGCCGAGGTGGGTGAAGTAGTCGGAGTAGCCCGCGACCCTGACTAGGAGGTCCGCGTGTCTGTCGGGATGAGCCTGAGCGTCCCGAAGGACACTGGCATCCACGACGTTGACTTGTATCTCGAAGCCGCCCAAACGCAGGTAGGTCTCGACCAGGGTGCGAAGCGCCTGAAGCTCGGACTCGGTGCGCAGGGAGTTGCCGGAGAGCTTCAGGTTATGCACCAGCCCGCCGATCGCGCTGCGATGGCTCCATTTGGTGGTCGAGAGGATCGAAGCCGTCGGACCGGCGGTCTCTCGGCCCTGCGCGGCGCCGGCTCCGTCGGCGAGTGCGGTCCCGGCCTTCCGTCCGTCGGGAGTCGCGCCGGTCCGCGCGCCGAACTCGCCGTGCATGATCCAGCAGAAGAAGCCGGGGACGTAGGGACTTCCGCCGACTTTGTTCGACATCGAAGTCTCCTCGATGAAGTGCGCCCACTCGACGGCGAGGGCATCGGCCTCCGGGTTGTCGGTGCCGTAGTGCGGCATCGTGTTCAGTATCTCCTGACGGAGCGCCTCATGTCCCTCGAAGTCGGCTCTGAGGATATCGCGGAACTCGGAGAGCGACAAACGCTGCGAATCGAAGACCAGCTTCTTCACGGCCATCATGCCGTCCACGAGGTTCGCGAGGCCGACGAACGAGTTCTCCAACCAGTTGTAACGCGCGCCTCCACGGTCGAAGTCAATGCCCCGCTCGAGACAGTCGTTGATGACGCAACTGGCGAGCGCGAATCCTCCGCGCGCGTATCGGTCCCTCCAGATGCGGTCGGAGTTTTCGGCGGCCTCCCGGACCTGGGCGCTGAGCTGCTCCCTCACCACTGAGCTGAACTGCTCGAAGTCAGCCGGCTCGCCGTCCATCGCCTGAAGGACGGCTTCCGGGCAGTTGAAGTAGGGATGCGTGACCCAGATGTTCGACGCGCCGACAGGCTTGATCTCGACGCATGTGGAGTTCATGTAGTCGCGCGAGTCGGCCTCCGAGACACCGAGGTCCTGGAGGCCCCGGGAGATCAACTCGTCGTTGAAGAACGCTGGATCGCCGACGCCGGTGGCGATCATGCGGCATGCAAAGTCGGTCAGTTCCGGGGGAGTCCCCTCGTGCCACGCCAGGCCGACAGTGGGATAGGCCAGGTGCGTCGCGAGCCGGGCCTCCAGGCATAGATAGGTCAGGTCGTTCGTCAGGTCGCGCCCGTCGGCGTTCCGGCCGCCGACAAGGACGGCGATTGCCGCTCCGGGGAAGCAGATCATGTTGAGCTGAATGTAGAGGCAGCAGATGAGATCGAGCGCCTCATCGCGGGTGATGCGCCCGGCGGCGAGATCGGCCTCGTAGAACGGGCGAAGCGTCCGATCTACCCGGCCAGGATTGCAGAGGACGTGATCCTCGCCGAACCATAGGGTTACGATCAGGAGGAATAACAACTGGACGGCCTCGTGGAACGTCGAAGGCGGCTCGGACGCGACCCTTCGACAGACGTCCGCCATGAGGGAATCGCATGCATCGGCGACGCGGAGGATGTAATCCGAGAGCGCCTTCATCGCGATCTCGCACGCGTCGTAGAACGGATGCTTATCGGCCTCCGACGCATTCCGCCTCGAACGGATTTCCTCCAGAATACCCCCGATGCCGAGCCGGAAGACCTTGTCGAAGTCGGGGTTGAAATGCCCGGTGTCGCCGCCGGGAAATGGAGGAACGGATTCCAGGACCTTCCACGCTGCGGAGAGTTCCTCGTTCTCGGCCTCGGTCGCTTCCCGGAGCAGAGGGCGGCCGACGATCCGCTCTCCGCGGAGGATGTCAATCGGCATGCCCGCCAGTTTCGCGGCGGTCCGACGCGCGCGCCAGATCAGCCAGTCCTCATCGGGAGAGTGGTCGAGCCACGCCTGAGCCTCCGCCTCAAGGACGTCGGGGCAACCCCATCCGCTCTTCTTCCTGAGCGCGATCTTGCGCAGAGCGGCAATCTCCGGCGGGAGCACATACGGCTGGAGTCTCATTCCTTGCTCCCGCTCTTCTTCTGGCTGAAGGTATCCGCCATCACCGCGAGCAGGAGAGTCGCACCGAGGACGAAATCTATCCAGTTCAGCTCGACGCCGAGCAGGTTGATAGAACTGACGATGATGCTCATCAGGAGCGCGCCGAGGAACGAGCCCGCGATAGTGCCGACTCCCCCTTTGAGACTCGCGCCCCCGATGATGACCGCCGAGATCACCCGCAGTTCGAGGCCCTTGCCCGCCGAAGTCGAGGCCGAGCCGAGCCTGGCGGTGATGATGATACCGGCGAGCGCGGCGAGGAAGCCGGTCAGCGCGTAGTTGAAGACCTTCATCTGCCTGACGTTGATGCCCGAGAGGAGCGCGGCCTTCTCGTTCGCGCCGATGTAATAGTTCTGGCGGAAGAAACGGCATCTCCTGAGCAGGAAATCGCCCGCGAAGACCAGCACGATCGAGATGATGATCGGGTACTGGACGCCGAGGATACTCCCCTGCCCGATCGCCGTGAATGACTCCGGCAGGCCGGATATGTTCCTCCCGTTCGAGACAACCATCAGCATCCCGCGCGCGAGGCTCATCATGCCAAGCGTCGTGATGAACGGGTTGATGCCGATATGCGCGACGACCATGCCGTTGATGAGGCCGATTAGCACACCGACCGCAAGCCCGAGCGCGATTGCGAGGGCGACCGGCAGCCCGAGGGTGAGCCAGATCGCGGTGGTAACGCCTGCGAGCGCCATGGTGGAGCCGACGGACATGTCGAAGCCGCCGGATACGAGGAGCAGCGTCATCCCGATGGCGATGATACTCTGGTCGGCCAGCGCGAGGAGGATCGCCGAGGTGTTCCGCGAATCGAGGAAACCAGGGACTGCGTGGGCGATGGCGATCGTGCCGAGGAGGATGATGTAGACTATCATGAACTCCCGATACTCCGTGACCCGGATGATCTTGGCCAGAATCGGATTGCTTCTCGCTCTCTCAACCATTTCGTCTCCCTATCGGCTCAGACCCGACGCACACGCGATGATCTTCTCCTCGGTCGCCTCTACGCGCGGGAACTCGGCAACGATGCTCCCGGTGCGCATGACCAGCACCCGATCGCTCAGGCCGAGGACCTCCGGCAAGTCGGAGGATATCAGGACGACCGCCACGCCTTCCGCGGCGAGGCCGCGCAGGAGCCGGTATATCTCGCTCCTGGCACCGACGTCTACCCCGCGCGTCGGCTCGTCGGCGATCAGTACCAGCGGCCGTATGCCGATCCACATCGCCAAGAGCACCTTCTGCTGGTTGCCGCCGGAGAGGAGTCCGACCTTCTGCCAGGCGTCCGGCGTCGCGATGCCGAACTCCCGGCGGTAGTCCTCGGCCCGATCCGTGATTGCCCTGTCGTCCATCAGCCCGAATCGTCCCGCGAACTCCCGAAGGCGCGGGGCGGCGCAGTTCTCCCGGATGGCCATTTCGAGGAAGAGGCCGTCCACCTTACGCTCCTCAGTGAGGTATGCGATCCGATGCGCGACCGCGTCCTCCGGGCTGCGGATCGCGATCCGCCTGCCGTCAAGGTAGATGCTCCCTTCGAACGGTTCACACCCCATGATCGCCCGCGCGAGTTCCGTGCGTCCCGCGCCGGCCAGTCCCGCGATGCCGACGATCTCGCCTGCCTTGACGGAGAGATCCTGAACAGGACCGATAGGACCCATGGGACGTATGGGACCGGCGGTCACGATCCGGAAGCGCTCGTCGCCGATCGGGGTGGTGCGCCGGCCGTACATGTCGGTCAGCTCGCGGCCTACCATCTTGCGGACGAGATCGTCCTCGGTCACATCGCCGATGTCGCAGGTCTCGACGAGTTTGCCGTCACGCAGGACCGTCACCCGATCGGCCAGTTGGAAAACCTCGTGGAGGTGGTGGGAGATGTAGATGATCGCCAGTCCGGCGTCTCGAAGCCGGCGGATGTTGCGGAAGAGCATCTCCGTCTCGTGCGCCGTCAGCGAGGAGGTCGGCTCATCGAGGATCAATACTCCAGGTTCGCGGGATAGCGCCTTCAGAATCTCGACGACCTGCTTCTTCGGCGCGGATAGATCGCCGAGGGGCGTGGAGGGATCGGCGTCCCAGTCGAAGAGGCCAAGGATCTCCCTCGTGCGCGCGTGAAGCTCGCCCCAATCTATCAGCCCGGCCCTTCCGGTCGGCTGGCGGTTGGCGAAAATGCTCTCGGCGATGCTGAGGTTGTCGGAGAGGCTCAGCTCCTGGAAGACGACGCTGATCCCGTGGAGGCTCGCGCTCCGGGGATCGGTAGACGAAACTTCCTTGCCGTCGAGGAGTACGCGCCCGGAATCAGGCTGGTAGACACCTCCGAGGACGTGCATGAGCGTGCTCTTGCCGGCGCCGTTCTCGCCGACGAGCGCGTGGACCTCTCCTCGCCGGAGGTCGAACGACACGCGATCAAGCGCGCGGACGCCCGGAAAGGTCTTGACGATCTCCAGGGCTTCGAGCAGGTTGTGGGACGTGTCGGATCTGTCAGACCGGTCGGACACGGGCTACTTCCTCAGGAAATACTTGTAGTTGCTCTTGTCCACGACGATGACACCGGTGTCGATGCTTGCCGGCGTTGTCGAGATGCCGGCTCTAACGTTGTCCTCGGTGATCGGAACGTCCTGGTTCGCGAGGTTGTAGAGAATCTGCACGGCATAGAGCGGCATCAGGGCGGTGCGCTGGGCTATCGAGGCGCTGATGACTCCCTGGCCGATCAACTCGAGCACCTCGTTGCCGCGGTCCATCGAGACGATCTTGACCTTGCCCGCGAGGCCCGATTCCTTCACGGCGGTCGCCGCGCCGGTGCCGCCGGCGGCCTCGACGCATCCGATGCCGGCGAGATCGGGGTTCTTCCGAAGCACGGCGGTGGCGACCTGCGCCGCGATGACGGCGTCGGACTGCGTGTCTACGATCTGCACGAGTTCGATATCACGGAACCCGGCGAGGGAATCCTTGTAGCCGCGGATGCGCTCCTCGAGGTTCGACTGCCCGACCTTCGTCATCAGCGCGACCTTGCCCTTGCCGCCGATCAGTTCCGCAAGCTTGGCGCCGCCTTCAACGCCGGCCTGGTAGTTGCCGGTACCGACAAACGCGACCCGCTTCGACTCGGGGAGATCCGCGTCTGCGGTGACTACGGGAACACCCGACTCGACCGCCTTGTTGATGATCGGCACGAGCGCGGGCTCGAAGCCGACGACGACGATACCCTTGAGGCCGGGTTTCGCCAGCGCCTGCTCAAAAGCAGTGATCATCGCGGGGATGTCGTACTCCGCCGGGCCGACGTACTCGGTGCGCACGCCGAGAGCCTTGCCCGCGAGTTCCATCCCGAGCTTGTGATCGTAGAAGTAGTCGAGGTTGCCCAGCGCGGACACCTCGACGTAGAGCTGATCCTCATGTCCTCGACTCGCGGTCAGGCCGCCGGAGGAAGACCGGTCGGCTCCGCGGCGCTGTGCGAGCGAGGTCGCGGCCATCACGGCCGCGAGCAGGATCAAAGGGATGATCAGTTTCTTCATATCTGCTCCTCAGGACAGGGTATCGGACCGGTCAGACGGGTCGGACGACGTCGAACATAGCCAGCAGGTTCTCGACCGGAGTGCGAGCCTGGATGTTGTGTATCGCGTTGAAGACGAAACCTCCTCCTCGGCCGAATACCTCGATGCGTTCGCGGACCTCAGCGCGCACCTGGTCCGGCGTGCCGAAGGGGAGCGTCTGCTGGGTATCTACCGAGCCGCCCCAGAACGTGATCCGGTCGCCGAACCTGCTCTTCAGGCTGCGGGCGTCCATGTCGGCCGCCGAGACCTGCACGGGGTTCAGGATGTCGAAGCCGGCGTCAATGAAGTCGGGGATCAGGGCCGAGATAGACCCGCAGGAGTGGATGAACGTCTTCCAGCCGGTGTGCGCGTGGACCCAGTCGTTCACCTCCTTGTGGAACGGCTTGTAGAGGTCGCGGTATGCCTGGACCGAGATGAACGGCCCTCGCTGGGTGCCGAAATCCGTACCGGTGACGAACACGGCGGCAACCCTGTCGCCGACGACCTCGTTGATCTTCGCCCAGTTTGCGAGGGCGATCTCGCACTGGCGCTCGAAGACCGCGTAGATGTAGTCTCGGCGGGCGGCCGTGCTGACATACCACTCTTCGATGTCCCGGATGCCCTTCGGCTCCTTGATCCACGGCACGGGAACGAGCGCGATGTCGCCGAAGGCGGTGCCGCCGAAGTTGGCGAGAATGGCCTTGTCGGTCTGAGTGTAGAGCCGCTCGGCCTCGGAGCGGAAGTGCTCGAGATCTGCGTCGGAGACCGGGCCGAACTCCTGGAGGTTGTCCTTCGGGTCGAGATTGCCGTCATCGAACGGCGGCTGCCGGACTATGGTGTCGAAGTAGAAGCCGTCCTTCGGGAGCTTGCCGCTCGGGGGCGCCGACTTGTCGCCCTCGGGGTACATCAGGATCGAGCCGTCCGGTTCGGGATCGGTACTGAAACCCTCAGGGACCAGGAGCGGCGTCCCGTCGAACCAGGTCCACTCCTTCCAGCCTTCGTTCGGAAAGCCGAAGAGCGTCCTCGGGCCGCCGAGGCCGACTACGTCAACGCCGATGGCATCCATCAGGTCGGGCGCGATCTCGCCGAGCATCTGGTACGGCTCGACGACCTTGACCGGCGTGCCGGGCGCATCGAGGCCGAGCGCCTGGCGGAGCTTGTACACCGTAGCGGCGTGCATGCCGGTGACCGCGCTCGCGCCGAGATCCATCGGCACGCGGTCGGGCTCGCGGTGGCTGAGCGCGAGGCTGATCCTTTCTCTCGATGTCATCGTCGCCCCCGGAACATGCAGTTCCCTGCCAACCGTGTTCGCCGCGGGGGGATGATGAACCTGCCTGATCCCGGGATGCGTACCGGGATTGCCCGTGCGGGATACCGTCCGACAGGACCGGCTTCACGCTCAGAGACGGTCGGCTCGACCTCGGATCCGACTCCAGAGACGCCGCCCGAAACAGGAACTACGGCGCGGCGCGTCTTCCGTCACCGGATGGCATCCTTGAGACTGGCGTTGCTCAGGTCAATGTCAGTCAGGTCCGCACCGGTCAGGTCGGCATGTGTCAGTTTGGTGCCGTGCAGATTGGCCTTGCTGAGATCGGCGCCGGTCAGGTCGGCATGTGTCAGATCGGTGCTGCTCAGGTTGGATTCAATCAGGTGAGCGCCGCTCAGATCGGCGCCGCTCAAGTCGGCATACGTGAGGTCGGCCTGCGTCAGGTTCGCGGCGATGAGTCCGGCGCCGGTCAGATCGGCGCCGGTCAGGTCGGCCCCGGTCAGCCGTGCTTCACCCAGGTCGGCGTCGGCCAGGTTGGCTCCGACCAGGTTGGCGCCGGTAAGCCTGGCCTTGCTGAGGTGAGCGCCGGAGAGATCGGCACCGATCATCTGGGCGCCGGTCAGGTCGGCGCTGTTCAGGCGCACGCCGGACAGGTCGG
This sequence comes from Armatimonadota bacterium, assembly GCA_017993055.1. Classification (NCBI taxonomy): domain Bacteria; kingdom Bacillati; phylum Armatimonadota; species Armatimonadota bacterium. Next base: position 21,006 of record JAGONM010000028.1, on the reverse strand, counting down.
CGCCGCTCAGGTGAGCACCGCGCAGGTCGGCGCCGCACAAGTCGAGTCTCTCCTTCTCGGCCTTCTCGAGCGCGGACTTCTCGGTCTTGCCGGTGTAGATCACTTCTCCCGTTTCCCTGTGTCTGATGATGACCGGCCGCGTCTGGAGATAGACCACGGCTCCAAACACGATGCACAGCACCACGGCCAGGCCCAGTTTGACCTGATTGGTCGGTTTCATCTCTTTACTGCTCCTTTCTCTATCAGAGTGCTGCCGCCCGTGCCGGCTCCCAATGATCGCCGGGCACATTCCGGCGGCACGGCAGTCCAGGATCCGATACGCCTGCATTCCGAGCATCGGCTCGGACGAGTCGCCGATGAACGTTACAGGCACCCGCCAGCCGCCAGGATGATTCCGAAACTGCGATCTGCCGTAAGCGGTCGGCATTCACTGCCAGGTGCTTCCGTGACGAAACCGTCTGCATCTTCATCTTCAATACTGATAATAGCACAGTATCCGGATATGCGCCATGATCCGCGCGCAAAAAGACTGCGGCAGGATCGCGCCCAACCGGAACTCTTGAGAAGCTCTCGGCGTCGCGCCAAGGGTGCGTATGGGGCGGCCTCGAAGCGGCCACGCGCTACCTGTGCTCCAACATCACGACACCGATGCCGTCCTTGGAGATCGGGATGCCGCGGACCGTGAGCCTGCCGCGCTTGTCCGCGACCACTTCCAGCGACTTGGCGGAGACCGGGTCGGTCGCCTTGACCGACGAGAGATTCAGTGGCACGCTGTCGATCTCCAGGTCGGTGGACGAGGCGTCGCCCGTGTCGCGGTAGAGGCTGAAGAAGATCGTCTTGCTCTGCCCGAAGCGCTCGGTCATCACTCCCTCCGCGGACGGACGCGCGTAGGTGACCGGCTCCCAGCCCAGCGGGAACATCTGCCGCTGGATCGGCAGGTAGGTGTCGTAGATATCCTTCACTCTCAAGTAGTCCGCGGTCTCGAAGTAGGGCATATCGGAGCTGCCGTACAGGCCGAGGAGGAAGCACCTGGCGAGATGCCTCCGATCCCTCTCTGCACCGCCCATGCCGTGAGCCATCCCCAGGTACGGCTTGTGGTACATCATCGACCGCCGGAATGCCAGACCATCAAGCGACGTGTTCGCCCCGAACTCCGAGCCGGCGACATCGAGCCGTTGCGCATGGAAGAAGCACCGGTCCCTCACCCCGTTCGCCGAGACCATGCGGTGAGGCCCGACCACTTTTCTGAGTTCGTCCAGGAACGTCAGGTGCTCGAGCGAGTTGTCAAGGCATGGACGGCCGTCATCGCCGTACGTGAGGCCGTACTTGGCGTATGGGAATTGCTCGCGGCGGTAGTTGATGTACGCGCCCCAGCGGTAGAGCGAATCAACGTAGATGCCGGCCCACGCGGGGTTGCCAAGCCAACTGCCGATGTCGTTCAGGATCGCCTTGCCTGCGTTGAGACCCCTATCGCCACCGGGGATGAACGGATTCGGATTCATCGGGAACGTGAGCGTCCTGTCCGACCACCGGCAGACTCGCGGCCTGGTGACCACACTGCCGTCCGGTCGGGTCAGGTAGCTGTTCTTGACCGTCTTGATGTAGTCCGGCACCGACTGTATCCGCTGGGAGACCGTCATGTTCATGACGGTCATGTTTTCGAGCAGATCGAACGCCTCGGCATCGGTGTATCGCGCATTGATGAGATCAAGGGCATCGTCCTTCTCGGTCATCTCCTGGTACTTCCCGCCGACCTCGCCCTTGAGGTGATCGAGGAAGCCGACTTCGCGCTGACCGGGGATCACGTACGGGTAGATCTCGATGCCCCAGGAGCGTTCCCTGGCGATCTCATCCGGGGTCAGGATATGGATCGCCTTCTTGCCGAGAACCCTGCACTCGCCGAGTTCTCCGAGCGCATGGAAGCTGAACTGGGTCGGGTTTGGAGCGGTGGTCGCCTTGCCCTGAAATACCCATAGGCCGTTCACCTTGGAATGGCCCTCGAACGCACGAGGGAAGAGCGTGTAGTACTGCTCGAGGGCTGAACGCATCCCCCACTCATTGACCGGATAGACCGCGAAACACACCCTGGCACTGGAAGGAGGATTGGTCAGGCCCGAGAAGCCGACCTTCGCCTTGACGTACAGCCCTCGGGCCTTGTCGTAACCTGCCTCGAACATACAGGGAGTCTCCGGAGTGATCGCCGCCGCGAGTCCGGCGCCGGTCTTCGGATCGGTGAGCACCGAGATCGGCATCTGCGACTGGCTTCCTCCGTCGCCGGTCGGCGCGCTCGTATAGATGGTCTGATGCCAGACCCAGCCGGTCACGTCGAGCGGGATCTGATAGAAGACATCCGCCGCCGAGTCGCCTCCCATAGTGTCGGCGATCTCGGCTCTGACGAGGAGCGCATCACCCGAGCGCCTAGTCTCGATCTCAGCCGAATACCGATCGGTATTCGGCAGCCTGACCGGATTCCCGTCTTTCGAGCCGATCTCCTCTATGTGTACCCCGCACGGCACCTCGGGCATGAACCTGACTGCCGTTGCGGCGATCCGGATGTCCGACATCCCTGCCGTTGTGTCGTCGAGCGCGTATCTCCATCCTGCGCGAACCGGACCGAGCGCCGCACATATCAGGCATACTGCCGGAATGAACCTCATCTCCGCCCCCTATTCCGATCCTACGCAGAAACTGCCCTCTATCGAGCCATCCTTGTCGAGTTCCAGATACATGTCAGGGACGACGCTGCTGCTGATGTCCCTCGGCGGGCTGCACTGCCTGTTCACGACCAACCGATACGCGCCGTCGAGGCCGAAGCCGCCCTTGCACTGATGCCGCTGACCCGGATCGAACACCACCCTCAAGCCGCGACCGTCTGCGTCGGTCAGCGACGCCCAGTCGCAGTCGTACTTCGTCGAGTCGAAGTCATGCGCGTCCGGGCGGGTGACGATCATCAGCGGTACATCGGCGCTGTCCGGCGTGGCGGTGCCCATCGGGCGGCCGATGTGGTCTTCGGGATAGACCGACCAGTATGCCCGCCGCGACCAGGAGAATCGGTCGTACTGGTGCGGCCTCTCGAATGTCCAGCCGAGTTCCTGTATATCGGCCTTGCGCCCGGTCCAATCTATCCGGTAGCTGAACCGGCCGTCAGCATACTCGGCGTGCACGCGACCGACAATCGGCGTCGGCGCCCAGTCCCCGACGATCTCCGCATCCAGCATTCGGACGTCGGCCAGCCGCTGATCGTAGAGATCGGCGGTGATCGCCGGATCGCATCTGATGTTGCTGAGGCAGCACCTGAACCGGGTCGGCGGCTTCCATCGAGTGGTCCATGCGTTTGTCACGTTACAGACCAGGTTGAGCCTGGGGAACTTCAGTGCCTCAGGCAGGTTCGTGCTCATCGTCGGCGGCGTCTGCGGCTCGGACTCCTTCAGTCCGAACTGGTAGCTCACGATGTTCAGCCCGCTGGCATGACTGAAGTCAATCCGCAGAGCATCGGCCGAGACTCCCTGAGGCAGGGCCAACTCCAGCCTGCCGCGAGTCCTCGGAGCGAGGTCAAAATGCTCGATGCCCGACGCCAACTTCGCACCGCCATCCAGCAACGTCCACTCGGCGGTGAGTTCCTTCAGGTCGGTGAAGGAGTAGCGGTTCCAGGCGTCGAGCACGACGCACCCCGGTTTCGACGTCAGATCGGCCCGCGGCTCGAGCTTGATCGGGGTGTGAGCCATCTTCATATGGTAGTACTCCGGCCGGGGATTGCGGTTGCCGTCCACGATTCCCTTCGCCTTCAGGTACTGCACGCCGGTCGCCGGCTCATAGTTGTAGAGCTTGGTCGGGCACCTATCGGCCACGGCGCGGTCCTGCCACTCCCAGGTATGATGCCCCATAAGACCGTCCTCCGGCCACGTGACTTCCCACGTGCGGTCGATCACCGCCGCCCAAAGATCGAGGGCGCCGAAGTCAGCCGCGTAGCGCACATCCCAGATGTTCGGGCATTCGCTGTACAGGAAGGGCCACCTGGCACGGCGCTCCCTGTCCTGAGCGTGCTGACTGATGACCTCCGGTCGGATGTAGTGGTCGTCGTCGATCTCCACGCCGTAGACGTCCGCAGGCTGGCAGGAGACCAGCCTCGGGCGGGTGGGATCCAACTCCTTGACCAGATCGGCGACCTTCTGCAGGTTCTGACCGCGCACGTTCTCGTTGCCGATGCCCCACATGACCACGCACGCGTGATTCTTGTCGCGGGCGATCGTCTCCCTTGCCCTCTGAAGGAATGCAGGTTCGAGTGAGGGGTCGTTGGTCTCGCACCAGCAGGCCGGAATCTCGTCGAGGACGTAGAAGCCCATCTCGTCGCACAGGTCGTAGAACCCGGCGCCGTAGGGATAGTGAGATGTACGGACCGAGTTGACGTTCGCTGCCCGCATCAGCTCCAGGTCCCTGCGCCAGAGGTCTTCGCCGACGGCCGAGCCGTGCGTGAGATCAACGTCATGGCGGCACATGCCGGTTATCTTGACCGGCACGCCATTGACCATGTACACGCCGTCTTTGATGCCGACCTCGCGGATACCGACCCGCCTGCTGACGGTTTCGATGATCTCGCCGCGCGAGTCCGCAAGCTCGACGGTCAGCGGACATAGATTGGGGTGCTCCGCCGACCAGAGCCTCGGCTCCTCGACGACCCGAACGAGTTCGGCGATGCCGCCCGAGTTCACCGGAGCGGTCACGGCGTCCAAATCGCCGAGCCGCATGGAGATCGTGCCCGTCCTGCCAGAGACCTCGGCCACCACCTTCACCTCCGCCTGGTTACCCTGGAGGAGCGTCGTTGTGATGGTGATGTCCTCGATGTGCGCCTGGGGGACCGAGAAAAGGGTCACCGGTCGGTAGATCCCGCCGAGGAAGAAGAAGTCACCAGAATCCAGACAGGCAGACTTCGTGTTCTTTGTCACCCTGAGGGCAAGGAGGTTCTTCTCGCCGAACCGGACATGCGCAGTCAGGTCAGCCTGCCATGCCGTCCAACCGCTCTCGTGGTAGTTCGCCCGTCCCCAACTCGGCTCGGCGACGTCCACGGGCTGACCGTTCAGCCAGACCTCCGCGCCGTTCTGGACACCGTCGAAGTTGACGAGCACGCGTCGGCCCTCCCAGGATGCCGGGACCTCGAACCACTTGCGGTAGAACCCGGACGCGTTGTCGGGGTTGTCGTAGGTCGCCGGGGAGTAGCCGAGCATCTCCCAGTTGCATGGGACCTCCATATCGTGCCAGTCGCCATCTTCCCGATAGTCGAGCGCGAAGAACGACTCAAAACTCTCCGGCGTCAGGATCGGCGCGATCATCTCCCAGTTGGTATCGCGCTGATCCTTGTCCGGAACGGCCTGCTCGAGCTTGAAGCGCCACGTGCCGTCGGGCGACCGGACGTGCTCCGGTTCACTTGGGATAGTTATTGATCTGTTCATTTGGCTTCGCCTATTTCGATCCGATTCTGAAGCTGCCCTCGACCGAGTCGCCGGGCTTCAGTTCCAGGTACAGATCGGGCACTGAGTTGCTGCTGATGTCCCGCGGCGGGCTGCACTGCTTGTTGACGATGAGCTCATATCCGCCCTTCTCACCGAATCCGCCTTTGCACTGATGCCGCTGATCGGTATCGAAGACCGCGAGGAGTCCGTGCCCGGCCTTGTTGGTCAGGCTGGCCCAGTTGCAGTCGTACTTCGTGGAGTTGAAATCGAAGGCATCGGGCCGGCTCCAATTCGTGATGCGGACGTCGGCACTGTCGGGGAGCGCCGTTCCGTGCGGGCGGCCGATGTGATCGTCGGGGTAGACCGACCACAGCGACCGGCGGTCCCACGAGAAGCGGTCGAAGTCCTCGGGCATCTCGAACGCCCAGCCAAGCTCCTGGATGTCGGCCTTCTCGCCGGTCCAGTCGACCTTGTAGCTGAACCTTTCTCTCTCGTACTCCACATGCACCCTGCCGACCACGGCTGTCGGATCCTTATCGAGCACGATGTCGGCATCGAGCGCCCGGCCCGTATCGGTCTTGATATTGATCAGGCTGCCGCGATAGCGGTCTATCACCTTCCACCACTGTTTGTCGCCCCTGGTCCAGTTGACCACCAGGTTAAGCGTCAGGCCGTCGTACTCGCTGGGCAGGGCTGAGACGATCGCGGGCTGGCTTCCGGCCGCGAGAGGAAACTCGCAGCTCACCACGTTTCCGTTCTTCGGATGATCGAAGTCGATGCGGAGTGATGTCGGCTGACTTGCCCTCCAGTTCGCGGGAAGCTGGAGTCCGACCTTGCCGCCGGATCGAGCAGGCAGTTTGAGGTGGGCGGTCCCGGACTTCAGGACCGTCTTGCCTTTGAGAAGCTTCCAGTCGGCGTTGATCTCGGAAAGATCGGTGAACGAGTAGCGGTTGATGACATCGAGGACCGCATACCCGGGCTTCGACTTCAGGTCCACCTCCTTCGCCACGCTGATCGGCGAGTAGACCATCTTCACATGGTAGAGATCCGGCCTCAGATGCCGCCAGCCGTCTACGAGCCCCTTCGTCTTGAGGAACTGCACACCGGTGACCGGATCGTAGTGGTACATCTTGGTCGGAGACTTGTCGCACACGGCCCGGTCCTGCCACTCCCACAGACACCCGCCGGGGATCGTGTCGTGCGACCAGATCGGCTCCCAGGTTCGGAGGAGCACCTGAGCCCAGAGGTCAAGGCAGCCCGCATCAGCGCCCATGCGGATATCCCAGACGTTCGGGCACTCGGTGTACATCATAGGCCACTTCGCCCGACGGTCCGTATCCTGTGCCGACTTCAGAATCTCGGCAGGCACGGTGTAATGGGCATCGTCCATCTCGACGCCGTACTCGTCGGCTTTCTTGCAGGAGACGAGCCTCGGTCTGGTCGGTTCGATCGTCTTCACGAGATCGGCGACGGCCTGGAGATTCGGCCCCGATCCGTTCTCATTGCCGATACCCCACATGACGATGCAGGGATGGTTCTTGTCGCGAGCGATCGTCTCCCTCGCGCGCTGGAGGAACGCCGGCTGCAGCTCGACGTTCTTCGTGTCGCCCCAGCAATAGGGAAGCTCGTCCACGACGTAGAAGCCCATCTCGTCGCAGAGGTCGTAGAACCCGGCGCCGTAGGGGTAATGCGAGGTGCGCACCGTGTTGATGTTTGCCGCCTTCATGAGCGCCAGGTCCTTCTTCCAGACCGTCTCTCCGACCGCCGTGCCCTTGGAGAGATACACGTCGTGACGGCAGACGCCGGTCATCTTCACGGGAACCCTGTTCACGAGCAGGATGCCGTCTCTGATCTCGACCTCTCGGATGCCGATCCTGCGCGTCACCGTCTCAGCGGCCTTCCCACGCTCATCGAGCAGCCGGACAGTGAGCGGATAGAGGTTCGGATGTTCCGCCGACCAGAGCCTCGGCTTCGAGACCACCTGACTGAGTCTGATGTCCTCGCCGCGGCGCGACACTCCCTTGACCGGGCTGAGGCTGCCGAGGCGCATCGAGACCGTTCCCGGGCAGCACACGGAGACGCTGACCTCGACCTCGGCCTTGCCGCCCTCCAGGAGCTTCGTTCGTACCGCCAGGTCCCGGATGTGCTTCTTCGGCACGGAGTAGAGCGTCACCGTCCGATGGATGCCGCCGAGAAAGAAGTAGTCGCCCGAGTCGAGGTTCGAGGATCTGGTGTTCTTGGTGACTCGGAGCGCCAGGAGGTTCTTCTCACCGAACTTCACCGCCGGAGTCAGGTCGGCCTGCCACGCCGTCCAGCCGCTCTCGTGATAGTTCCTGCGTCCCCAGCTCGGCTCGGTGACATGGACCGGTTGGCCGTTCAGCCAGACCTCCGCGCCGCACTGCACGCCGTCGAAGTTGACCAGCACCATCCGGCCCTTCCAATCGGCCGGGACGACGAACGACTTGCGGTAGAAGCCCGAGGCGTTGTCCGGCTCGTTGTAGGTAGCGGGCGAGAAGCCTGGCATCTCCCAGTTGGCCGGGACCGCCAGATCGCGCCACGAGTCGTCCTCTTTGTATTCAAGGGCATAGAACGGCTCGAACGTCTCCGGTGTGATCACCGGCGGCCGGTAGCCGTTGCTCTTCGCTCGTTCAGCGGCATCGGGCAAAGCCTGCTCGAGCTTGAACCGCCACATACCGTCGAGCGACTGCACGTACTTCGAGTCGGCGGGGATGATGACCGCCATCGCAGATGCTCCGAGACCGAGCACCAGCGCAGTCAGTACCATCAGCTCAATCAATCTGCGACACATTCAGAGTCCTCCTCAACTCCAGCCGGAGCGGTGCAGATCGTCCGGAAGGAAATCCGCATGCCGGCACGGAATATATGCTCCGGGTAACTAACTTATATAAGACAGTTTTATCGCGCATGCCCGGAATTCCTTCTTTGGAGCACGGCGGCTCAGGGGAGCGATGTCGAGCCGTCGCACTCCACGTCCCTGGAGGTCTGCTGATGAACGAGAAGCTGACGATCGGGTTCGTCCCGGCGAACAGACGGTATTTCTCGACTGAGTTGGCGTCGAAGATGCGGGGCGAGACCCTCGCAATGATGGAGGCACTGGGCATCGAGGCCGTGGTGCCAGACGAGACGATCGGCGAGGCCGGATGCGTTAAGAACCAGGACGAGGGCAAGAAGTGCGGAGAGCTCTTTCGCAAGGTCGGAGTCGACGGCATCCTCGTCGGCGCCATGAACTTCGGCGACGAGCAGGCTTGCGTTAGTGCAGTCCTCGGCGCGAATGCCAACGTGCCGGTCATGATCTTCGGCTGCCAGGAGGAAGCGCCTCTTCAACTCGGGGCGCCGAGACGCGACTCGTTCTGCGGCCTGCTCTCGATCGCCGAGGCGTTTCGGCAGACCGGCGTTAAGTACACCATCGCCGACAAGCCGATCTGCTTCCCACACGAGGAGAGCTTCCATGCCGACCTGGACCGCTTTGCCCGAGTGTGCCGCGTCCTGAGGGGCATCCGGGGCATGCGCATCGGCCAGATCGGCACCCGGCCCGAGGCGTTCTGGACCTGCCGCTATGACGAGAAGATGCTCCAGCAGATCGGGGTGACCGTCGCCCCGAAGGACCTCTCCGAGCTGCTGGCGACGATCGCCAGACTCAGCGACGATGATCCCAAGGTGCAGGAGAAGCTGCTCAGCCTGCAGACCGAGACCGACGCGTCGGCTGTGTCGCACGAGATCCTCGTGCGAATCGCCAGGTTCGAGTGCGGGCTGGAGGAGATGATCCGCACGTTCGAGATGGACGCGGTCGCGATCCAGTGCTGGAACTCGCTCCAACTCAACTACGGCATAGTCGCCTGCGGGGTGCTCGCACGGATGGGCGAGCGGGGCGTCCCGGTCGCGTGCGAGGCGGACGTGCTCGGCGCGCTCTCTATGCAGGCGCTCAGGCTGGCGGCCGACTCGCCGGCGGCGCTGCTCGACTGGAACAACCTGCACAACGACGACCCCGAGCTTGTGAATCTCTGGCACTGCGGCGTCTATCCTCCATCGTTCGGCAAGGAGAAGCCTAAGCTCATGCCTCAGGGCATCATGAGCAAGCACATCGGCGCGGAGATCTCGACCGGCGCGATGGAACTGACGGTCAAGCCGAGCCCAGCCACGCTCTGCCGAGCGGCCCAGGGGCTGCCGGGAGAGGGATGGAAGGTCTTCATCGGGGAGGGGGCGTTCGAGGACAACGAGGCAACGACGTTCGGAGGGCTCGGATGGTGCCGCATCCCGGGCCTGCCGCAGATCTATCGGGAGATCCTGCTCGACGGCTTCACGCACCACATTGCCGTCACACAGGCGCACGTCGGCAACGTGCTCTACGAGGTGTTCGGCAACTATCTCGGCATGGCGGTCTACCACGGCGGCCAGGCGACCCCGGGAGTCTACCGACGCGCGTTGCCGTTCACGGAACAGGACATATAGGCCCCATGTGGCCCATAGGTTCCATAAGTCCGATCGGAGGCACACATGCACCATTTCGACTGGATGCTCTGGTCCGTTGAGGCGTGCGGCGTCCTGATACTCTGCATCTGGATCGCCGTGCCTATCCGCGAGTTCAAGCAGATAGCAAGAAGGCTCAGGGAGAAGCAGGGACATGACGTGGATTGACTACGGCATCATCGGCGTCTTCCTGACGGGGCTCGCGCTCGCCGGTCTGACGATATCGAGACTGATAAAGCACTCCGACGACATTTTCGTCGCCGGACGCGAGCTGACTCCGTTCATCCTCGGAGCGACGATCACCGCCACGAACCTGAGCATGTACCACTTCATTTCGATGGGCGGCATTGCGTTCCAGAAGGGCATCTCGATCATCTGGCAGAACTGGACGGGGTGCATGGCGCTCGTGCTCTCGGGTCTCTTCGTCATCCCGGTCATGCGCCGCCTCAGGGTGCGCTCTATCCCTGAGTTCCTCGAGATGCGCTACAGCCGTCCGCTCAGGGTGATCATCGGCGTGTTCTGGGGCCTCAGGCTCTGCATTTTCCTGGGCATATTCCTATACATCGCCGCAACCGCCAGCGCGCAGATCACCGGATGGGACAACTACTTCGGCTGGCTGTTGATCTTCTCCGTCATCGCCATAATGTACTCAGCAATCGGCGGCGCGTGGGCAGTGGCCATCATGGACTCGATACAGTTCGCGTTCATCCTTGTCGGCGGACTGATCACCCTGCCGGTAGCGATCCATCTGGCCGGAGGGACCGAATCGCTTTTCCAGTGGCTCAACACGCACGGGAAGGCGGTCCACACTCAGCTGGTTCCGACCGGCGCAGGGGAGTTCAACTGGCTCTTCATCCTGGCGATTCTGCTCATCTCGACCAAATGGGCGACGGTTGACCAGGTCATCCTCCAGCGGGCGTTCGGAGCTCGGAACCCGCGGGTCGGCGCGCAGGGAATGCTGCTTTCGGGGCTGATCACCGTGCCACTCGCATTCCTGTGGGTCTTACCGGGCATCGCGCTCGCGAGGATTCAGCCGCCGGGCATAGTGAACCCCGACCATGCGATTCCGTGGCTTCTCTCGACGCAACTGCCTCTCATCGGGCGAGGGCTTCTCGGGTTCGTGCTCTGCGGTCTGGTGGCCGCCCAGGTCTCGACGATCACGGCGGACATCAACTCGGTCGCCACGCTCTTCACGAACGACGTCTTCCGGGCGCTGAAGAAGAAGGCTCCGAGCCAGCGGCAGTTGATCCTAGTGGCGCGGTTCAGTTCCCTGGTCTGCGGCGGGCTGATGATCTTCGTCGCCTGGCTCCTGAGCTTCTCGAACTCCGGCGCGGTGCGGGCAAACCTGACCGTAGTCGGAATCGTAGACCTGCCGCTGTTCGTGATCACGATCATCTACGGCCTCATGTGGAAGCGCACGACCTGGCAGGGCGCGATGGCGGGTTTCTTCGTCGGCGGCGCGGCGGGGATCGCCTCTTACCTGGTCGTCGTGCCCGACTACTTCAACGGCACGACGTACCCGCTTCTGCAGGCGATTTCCGGCTCGATGGCGGCTCACGCGGCGGCCTGGCACGAGCAAAGCAGAGTCTACAAGGACTCGATGCTCAGCATCGCGCCGTTCGTCAGTTCCGGGACGGCGCTCCTCGTGACGCCGATCGTGAGCCTGTTGAGCAAGCCTCAACCCAGCAACAACTGCGATACGATCTGGGGCCATTTCCGCGGCACCGACCTCGGGGACGACTTCCATCTCATCCCCGTGACAGCGATCGGCAAGGCCGGCCTCGTGCTCATCGCGGCCGGATTCCTGGTGTTCCTCGCGGGAATCATATCGGCGACTCGCGCATTCCCGGCCGCGACCGAGATGGCGGTAGGCGGGATGATCGCGCTGTTCGTCGGCGGCACGGTAAGGGTCTGGGTGAAGTAGGACGGTCTCAGGAGCCGGGAATCAGAAGTCGGGAGAGTATCTGATCGGCCACGCTGTCACGCGCCATCAGGGCGGCCCCCCTGGCGCCCATGAGGTCATCGCCATCGAAGAATGCGATCTCGGGAAGCATGTTGCCTATCCGGCTGATCTCATCGAGAGCGCCGTCGAGTATCCGCCGCCTCGTCTCCTCAGAGAACCTGTTGAACAGCCCCTCGATCAACACGCTGTTCGGGTTGTAGATCACGACCGCGTTGCAGATCGTCTGGATGAACGCGGGCACCGCCTCGCCGAGCCACTCACGCACCAGCGGATCATCCGGCGACCGGAGCAGGTCGTAAAACGACCGATCATCCCCGTGTCGGCGGGCCCACTTCAGCAGCGATGAGCCGGTGCACACATCGGAGTAGCGCCTTCCATGACTGCCGTAGGGGAGCAGGCCGAGGTCGCCCGCGTAGTGAGACGCTCCCGTGTAGAGCCGTCCGTCCCATATCAGCGTCGCCGCGAGCCCGAAGCGGTTGAGGACGACCATCTCGATGCCCGTCCCTCGAGGCTTGTGAATCCTGTGATGTCCGGCTGTGAAACAGTAGGCATTTCCCGCGCTCGTGACCGGAAGGCCGCACTTGCTCTCGACCAGCGGGACGAACTCGAGGGACGCCTTGCCGAACTGGAGTTCGGTCCGCACGCTTCCGCGAGTCACGTCATTCACCGGACCCGGAAGGCCCAGTCCGACTGCGCAGGCCTCGAGGCTCCGCCTCCGCGACTCCCCGACCAGGCTGAGCGCGACCCCGGCTGCGGCAGAGACTATCTCCTCCGGGCCGGCAGACGGCGGCAGGGGATGCCTCATTTCGGCAACGACCTCGTTCGCAAAGTCGAGCACCACGCCCCGCACGTTGGTTGCCTCGACGTCCACGCCGATAGTCGCACCAAGCGAGGAGCGCAGCGACATCACCTGCGACCACGGTCCGCGCCTGCCGGTCTGCTTCTGTTGGCGTCCGACGATCAGCCCGGACTCCTTGAACCCGGCGACGAGCCGGAAGACGTTAGGGAGACTCATCGCGAGGTCTTTGGCGGCGGCTTTGCAGGTCGCTCCCGGGTGATCGAGCACGTACCTGAGAAGGCTGACGTTCGTCCGCTCCGCGGACTTCTGCCGTCTTCTCGCGGAGTTGGCCGAGGCTGGAGAGCCTGACTGCATTCCCATAGACCTATCCTCGTACCGCATCCGAATCCCGGTGCGCGGCCGTCCAATCAGCCGAGCGATCGCAGACGCCGATCGCCGTGTCCTCTGATCAACGTCTCATGAGCGACCAGGCCAGAAACGCTCCGGACGCGGTCAGCACGCCGTAGACGACGCGGCGAAACATGACCTCGTTTACACGGTAATGCGACCGGTTTCCCAGGAACATGCCCGCCAGCACGAACGGGAGACAGATCACGACGAGCCGGAGAACGTCGGGAGTGAGAGCACCGTTGACCGCGAAGCGCCCGATCAGGGCGGCGTTGGTCACGATCCACACTACGCACAGAGTCCCGCGGAAGGCGCTCTTGTCGGGTATGGCCCGCGTCGCGTATATCACCAGGAGCGGGCCGCCCGTCCCGAACGCGCCCTGGATGACCCCGCTCATCGGCACGAACGCGCTGAGCATCAGACGCCTGGCGAGAGTCATCTCCTTCGGCGGCGCGTATCTGAGTCCCTGCCTGATGATTCCGTGGATGCCGACTGCGACCATAAACCCAGCGAGTATCCACTTCAGAGTGTCCTCGGGCAGCGAACTGGAGGCCCGCATACCTATCGGCAGACCGATGCCCAGGAGCACCAAGATGATCGCGAACTCCTTCCACGCGACCCCGCGCCGGTCGAGCAGGACGATGCCGATCGCAATCAGCCAGCCCAGTATAACGAGCAGAGGCACCGCGGTCTGCAGGCCGACGAGCATCGCCACGAACGGCAGGGCGAGGGCGGCGCACCCGAACCCCGTGATGCCCTCCTGGTAGTGCGTCAGGAACACGATCAGGCCGATGATCAGGTATCGAGCGTAATCCGGCACATGCTACTCCATCGTCTCGATCTCTCGGTCGCGGGCCTCGACGCCTTTGGAGGAGATCTCATCCCGGGCCTCAGCCCAGAATGCACGGACCTTCGCCGGGACTGCCGGCGCGTCCTGGAACCGGGCGGCAAGGAATGCTTCGACGATCTTGCAGGCGACATCGGGGGTCACGATGCTTTCGCCCATGCAGAGCACGTTCGCGTCGTTGACCTTGCGCCCCAACTCCGCCGTCAGCGGCGACTCGCAGGACACGGCACAGATGCCGCTGAACTTGCCGGCCGCGAGCGCCATCCCGGTGCCGCTCCCGCAGCATAGAATGCCGAGGTCGGCCTTGCCGTCCCGAAGGATCTTCGCCGCCCGCTCGGCGATCGAGGGGAACTTCGCGAATACCGACGTGTCGTAGCATCCTACGTCGTTCACTTCGTGGCCGTTCTGCTCGAGATACGCCCGAACGGCACTCTTGAGCGCAAAGCCCTTCACTACCGAGCCGACGACTATTCTCACTGTCTACCTCCAGGGATGTCGGACAGGTCGAACCCGTCAGACAGGTCAGACGGCCGAAGTCCACAGTCTATCTGCACGCCGCCTTGATGTGTTCCGGTCCAAACCCGTGCTTGTCGAACAGGTACTGCTCAGTGGCCACCTCGCCGAACTTGTCGGGGACGCCAAGCCGCTTGACTGCGGTGGGGTGCTGCTCCGACAGCACTTCACAGACCGCGCCTCCGAGCCCGCCGATAATGCTCTGGTTCTCGACGGACACGACCCTGCCGGTCTTCTTCGCAGACTGCACCAGCGTCGCCGCGTCGAACGGCTTCACGCTGGGATAATGGATCAGTTCGACTGAGACTCCCTCAGACGCCAGTTCGTCCGCCGCACGTACCGCGAACTGCGTCATGTAGCCGGTGCTCACCAGCGTGACATCCTTGCCCTCGTGGATGTTGACGGCCTTGTTCGGATCGAACCTGTAGCTCGGACCGAAGACCGCCGGCTGCTTCATGCGGCTGAGCTGCATGTATACCGGCCCCTCGTGCGCCGCCATCCAGAGGAGGCACTCGCGGAGTTCGTAGCAGTCGGCCGGTGAGAGGACGATCATGTTCGGCATCGCGCGCATGATCGCAAGGTCCTGGAAGCACATGTGCGTCCCGCCGTTCGGTCCGGCGGTGATACCGGGAGCCGTGCCGACTATCTTGACGTTGGTGTTGGCGTAGGCGACCGAGATCGTGACCTGGTCGTAGACTCGCCGCGTGGCGAACGGGGTGAAGCTCGCGCAGAAGGGAATCTTCCCCTCGACCGCCAGCCCGGACGCGATGCCGATCATGTCGGCCTCGGCGACGCCCGCGTTGATAAAGCGGTCCGGGTGCGCGTTGACGAACGCCGGGTTGGTGCCGGACGCCTTGCTCAAGTCGGCTTCCATGACGACGACGTTCGGGTTCTCGTTCGCCAGCTCTATCAGCGTCCGCGCGTACACGGCGCGCATCTCGAGTTCATGCAGGTTTTCGGACATATGTTAACCCCTTAGAGGTGTTGGGTGTTCGGCGCCAGGGAACCCCAACAGCCGACAACCAGCACCCAGTCCTGTCAGTACGGCAGCGTGTATTCCGTCAGGTCGAGCGCATTCATGTACTTGTCGTACGCCGTTTGGTCGTCTACTTTGATGTTATGGCTCCCGGGCGTGTTCTCGACCGCGCAGTTGCCCTTCGCCTTTGTCGTGTGGGCGAGGATCATAACCGGCTTGCCCTCGGTCGCCTTCGCGCGGTTGATGGTCGTGTATATGTCGTCCCAGTCGTGGCCGTCCATCTCCAAGACCTCCCAGTTGAACGCGCGCCACTTGTCCGCGAGCGGTTCGAGCGTCAGGATATCATCGGTGAAGCCGTCTATCTGCAGCTTGTTGTAGTCGCAGATCGCGATCAGGTTGTCGAGCTTGTGGTGACCGCCGAACATCGCGGCCTCCCATATCTGACCCTCGTTGCTCTCGCCGTCGCCGATGATGCAGAAGACGTGGTGCTTCCGCCCGTCCATCCGTGCGGCGAGTGCCATTCCGCATGCGGCCGAGAGCCCCTGGCCGAGCGATCCGGCGGTCATATCGACGCCGGGGGTGCGCAGGCGGTCCATGTGGCTCGGGAGAGAAGTGCCGTCCTCGTTGAGCGTCTTCAACATCTCCTTCGGGAAGAAGCCGCGGTAGGCGAGCGAGCAATATGCCACCGGTCCCGCATGCCCTTTCGAGAGCACGAGTCGGTCGCGGTCCACCCACTTCGGGTTCGCGGGTTCGATGTTCATCACGCGCCAGTAGAGCGAGATCATGATTTCGACGAGGCTGAGCGCGCCGCCGAGGTGGCCCGATCCCGCACGGCAGATCATGTCCGTGATGACGTATCGGAACTCGCCGGCCAGCCGATCAAACTGCTCACGGTCGAAGCTATCCTGCATGTTCGGTCTCCTCACAGCATCTGCACATACAACTGCCTCAGGTCCTCAGCGCAGACCCGCCTCGGATTGTTGTTCATTATGGGATGGAAGCTTGCCTGCACCAGCGCATCCAGTTCGCCCTCGGTGACCCCTGCCTCGCTCAGATTCGTGACGAGCCCCGACCGCGACTTCAGGCCAGCGATCGCGTCGGCGAGCGCCGGCATATCAGCGAACCCACCCGCACGCGCCAGCGCGACTCCCCGCTCGCCCATCGCGTCGCCGTTGAACCGCACGAAGTGGTCGAGCGTCATGGCGCAGGCGACTCCGTGCGGGAGGTGGTACTCGCTCGACAGCGGATACGAGCAGGCATGCACCGACGCGGTCCGGGGCAGTTGGAATGCCAGACCGGCCAGGAGGGCCACCTTGGACATTCCCTCGCGAGCCTCGAGGTTGCTTCCATCCGTCAGCACGTTCGGGAAGTGCTTGAAGAACAGGCCTGCGGCCTCCAGCGCCATCAGGTCGCAGATCGGCTGGTGGTTCTTCGACCAGTAGCCCTCTATCGCGTGGGACAGCGCGTCGAATCCCGTGGCGGCGGTCACGTGAGCCGGCATGGTCAGGGTCAACTCCGGGTCGACCACCGCAACGCTGGGGTAGAAGTTGTCGTGGACCACGGGCGCCTTGACGCCCTTCTCCGGATCGTCCAGCACCGATACGGGCGTGACCTCGCTTCCGGTCCCGGCGGTTGTCGGCATCGCGATCAACGGCAGGCGGCGCGAGTCGAACACCGCTCCCTCGGAGTGATACCTCCTCGTCGGTACGCCCTGGAGCGCGACCGAGCACGCCGCCTTGGCGCAGTCGAGGGCGCTTCCACCTCCCAGCGCGACCACCACGTCGGACGAACGGGCGTTGATCGTCTCGGCGAGCCTGTCTACTGAGGAGACCGTCGGGTTCGGCTCGACTTCCGAGAACACCGGCGTGTCCGGGCCGAGCATCTCGATGATCTCGGCTGTCGTCGGAAGCCCGCGGATGCCCGTGTCGGTGACGACGATCGGACGCTTGCCCAGCCGCGCGACCACTTCCGGTAGCGCCTTCCGCTCCCCGGTGCCGAATCGTATCTCAGTCGGCTGCTTGTAGGTCCACATTAGGAATCTCCTTGGCGTCTTGGCGGTTAGGCTTTTCCCTCAGATCCCAGCGCACGGATAAGCGTCTTCATGTCCTCTCTCAGCCGGTCCTTGACCGCCTGCATGATCTTCCACGGATGGCCCTTGTGATCGAGCGTGTCGGCGTATTCTTTGAAATACGTGATGTAGTTCGAGCGGAAGCCCTCACCGAAGTTGATCTTCGCCATTCCCGCCTGCGCGAGCTTGGCAAGCAGTTCGTCCGGGATGCCGCAGGTCCCGTGCTGAACGAGCGGCACGGGCACCTTCGCCCTCAGATCACGGACGAGATCGAGGTCGAGGTCGTCCTGGAGGTCGAAGATCCCGTGAACGGTCCCGTTCGCGATCGCCAGCATATCAACGCCGGTCTGCTCCACGAAGTACACGGCCTCAGCAGGATCGGTGCAGCCGGCTCTGCCCCTGCCGCCGGAGTGGACCCCGCCCGCCACGTGGCCGATCTCCGCCTCGACCGCGATGCCAAGCGGCCTGACGACCTCAATGACCTGCTTCGTGATTCGGATGTTCTCCTCCAGCGGGAGGTGGGATCCGTCTATCATGACGCCGCTGTATCCGGCTGAGATTGCCTGCAGCGCAGAGGTCAGGCTCATCCCGTGATCGAGATGCAGGGCGATGGGTACGGTTGTACATTCCGCCAGGTGCGCCGCCTGGAGGGCGCAGTACTCGAACCCGCGGTATGCGGCATTCGGCTCGTAGGTCTGCAGAATCAGCGGCGACTTCAACTCCTCGGCCGCCTCGATCGCGGCTCTGGCGATGTCGTACGTCCCGCCGTTCGAGTTGTACGCCGGGACGGCATATCCGCCCTCTCGAGCCTTCTCGACCAGCGCTCCGGTATTGCAGAATCTCATGGCTCTTCCTCCGCTCCGGCTCTACCTGGGTGCAGTCATCCGCCATTACTGTATAACATAAGACTGTTTCTTGTCAATGAGTGTGCAGCCTTGACCCACCGTCGGCATCCGATACTGACCATCTCCGCGGACTTGCCGCACGCTCAGCACGGTAGGCCGCCGCTCGGCGCCGACGGTGCGCTTGGGAAGGTCATACTCTTAAGACGATTCTCGCGAGTGCCGTGCATGGAAGGACAACAAGGGTTTCTTGCCCAATCAGGTGGTGAGTCCGAGCGTCGGCGGTCCTGTCAGACGCCGTCGCGGGCGACGGTATTCATCGAATGGGAGTTGGACCATGCGACTCATTGCCTGTGCCCTGTGTTGCGCTTCGGCTATGGCGGTTGTCACTGATGCGTGTGACGCCCGGCTCAGGCCGAACACGGGGCCCTGGGATCTCGGCTCGCTGCAGAAGGCCCCTGAGTTCACCGCGGCCGACCGCGACGGCAACCTGGCGTCGATCTACTACACGGGCGAACCTTACCACGGCAAACCGACTCGTGTTTTCGCATACCTCGCCTATCCCGAGAAGATAGACGATCGCGCGCCCGCCATGGCGCTGGTCCACGGCGGGGGAGGCAAGGCCTTCGCCGAGTGGGCGAAGACGTGGGCGGATCGTGGATACGTTGCCCTCGCGATGGACTGCCGCGGAAACGGGCCGGATGGGGAGCACCTTCCCGACGGCGGACCCGAACAGACGGATGAGGCGGTCTTCTTCGAGGACGAAGCCAAGGATTCCTGGATATACCATGCGGCGGCCTCAGTGATCAGGGGCGTGTCGCTGCTCTCGTCATTGCCCGAGGTGGACCCGAACAGGATCGGTATCACGGGCATCTCCTGGGGAGGATTCCTGACGTGCATAGTGGCCGGCCTGGACCAGCGGCTGAAGGCGGCCGTGCCCGTCTACGGTTGCGGGTTCATTCATCAGTCATCCGCGTGGAGCGATCTGTTCACATCGCCTGGAACGCCCGGGAAGCTGACCACCGATCAGAAGAAGTTCTGGATCGCCAACTTCGATCCTTCAGCGTACGTGGGCCAGGCCGGGATGCCCGTGCTGTTTGTCAACGGGACCAACGACTTCGCGTACTGGCTGGACATCTATCAGAAGACATATCGCCTCGTGAAGAACCGCACCATCCGCGTCACCACGGATCTCAAGCATTCGCACGAGGACGGCTGGGCACCCGTGGAGATCGGCCTGTTCGTTGACCAGAACCTCAGAGGCGGGGTGCCGCTCGCCGGGATGCGGGCCGGCAGACGCCGCGGCTCCGACGTGAGCGGGACATTCACGTCCCGAAGACCGATCGTGAGAGCATCCCTGCACTACACGACCGACCTGACCGCGAAGTCCTGGGAGCGGAAGTGGACCTCCGCCGACGCGAAGATCGATGGCTCTACCGTGAGCGCCCGTCTTCCGGACGCACGACCGATCATGTATTTCCTCACGATAACCGACGACCGGGGAGCGACTGTGAGCATCGAGCACGAGATTGTGAGGCACTGAAGCCGACTGGTTGTGTGTCGGCATAGAGATATGACGCTCCCAATCGCACGAGCGACGCCTAACATCGGCCCATCCTGAGGAGCGGAGAGAGGACGTGCGTAGATGGGCCCCCACTCAGTGCCGAATCACAATCCTGACCTGCACGCGGGAGGATATTCGCAGAGTCGCACTGTGGCAGGTGATGTGGACAATCTAGTCCGCCGGACTCCTTCCCGCCGACCGAGCGCCGCACTAACGGGTGTCAGGCTCGCATCCGCTAATTTTTCGCACGGTGCGAATCCATGAATTGCCCTCGGGGCCCCACGGTTCGGCACACTGATAGTCGCTCTTGCGGACGATCTCAGTGAGTTCGTCCTTGAGTGCGGAGAGGTGTGACAGGATCATCTGCCGGAGGTCGGACTGCTGATCCGGAGGGAGGAGCCCAAGAAGCTTCCGCAGGTGCGGCACGCAGAAGTCTCGGCAACCGGAGACGCGAGAATGGATTTCCTCGTCAGCGAAGTGCTCGGCGAGGATCGACAGGTACTGATGCTCGTCATTCTCCTCCCATGAGCAAACCGGGCACTGTGAGTGTTTCGCCGGTCTCCGAAGTCTGATGCCTGCCTTCAGATCGTCAGACACGGAGTCGATGATGTCCCGGTAGATGATGGCTACGCCGAGCGGACTGCCCAGCTCGAGCAGAACCCGGCTGTGAGCGACACAGAACCCTTGGGAGTCAACGAGTCTTCGCCGCGTGCCGGGGTCGTTCACCTGTTCGTAGAACAGAGCCTCCATACGCTTTTGAAGGTTCTCACTCACGAGGCCGCAGATCGGACACCCGGGGAGATCGAGGGCTTCCAGCACTTTGAAGTATGAGATGTGTTTTCGAGACATCGGTGATACCATCCGCCCGAGATCAGCAACCTGCCCAAGCAACCAGAACTGGCAGATCAGGCTGCGTATGAAGTATAGCGCGGGGTAAGGGCGCGGTCAATGCGGTGAGGTGCGGCAGCACGCGAGAATCTATTGCGAGTGGCGTAAGCTTTGAGTGTGTAGATTTGCGAAGATGCTCCCCGTTTCGTAGACTTGATTTGGTCACGAATCAAGCGAGCGAAACGGAGGAGCATCGATGAGCAGTATAACCCTAAGAGAAGTAT